>NZ_JBEZVK010000061.1:0-39643 GCF_040636955.1 Streptomyces sp. NPDC032472 | reverse complement strand
CCTCAAACGCCGGCGGGGCTGGAAGGTGTCGGCGGGGCCGGCGGGGCCTAGGGGCGGCGGCGCGGCTTGCCGGTGCCTCGGGTCGGCTTGGCACCCGAGCCGCCCCGGCCGGGCTTCGCGGAGCCGGCGGCCTTGGCACCCTTGCCGCCGCGCGGGGCGTTCTTCCCGGCGGCGGCCTTGCGCTGCTTCGGCTGCGCGGCGCCGGAGGCGGGCGGCTGCGGCCCACGCGTGCTGTTCACGGTCCGCCCGCGCACGATGCCGATGAAGTGCTCGATCAGGTCGGGCGTCGGCTCGGCCTCCACCCACGACAGGGCGACCCGGGAAACCGGGGCATCGGTGACCGTCCGGTAGGTCAGGTCCTTGCGGTGGTGCAGCCGCGCGAGGGACTGCGGCACGACGAGAACCCCGATCCCGGCGGCGACGAGCTCGATCGCGTCGGCGGTGGTCGCCGGCCGCTCGAACGCCGGCTTGCCGGGCAGCTCCTCCCACCCCAGGGTGTCGTCGAGCGGGTGCAGCACGATCTCGTCCGCGAGGTCCCCGGTGGACACCTCCTCCACCGCCGCGACGAGGTGGTCCTTCGGGACGACCACGACGGTGGTCTCGGTGTACAGCGGGATCGCGGACAGGCCCGTGCGGTCCATCGGCAGCCGTACGAACCCCGCGTCGGCACCGCCGTCACGCAGGGTGTCCGGCGCTTCGTGGGCCGCCACCTGGAGGAGGGTCAACGGGACGTCCGGCAGGCGCTCGTTCCAGATCCGCACCCACTTGCTGGGCGTCACTCCGGGGACGTACGCGAGCCGGAACGAGGGAGAGCTTTCCGAGCCTGTCACCCGCCCAGGTTACCGGCCGTGGTCAGAACCAGCGCACATGCTCGATATTCTTATCGGCATGACGTCGCACAAGACCGCCCAGACCATGAAGCCCGCCACCGCGGCGAAGAAGCTGGGTGTGTACCTCGAAGCCACCCCCGCGGAGTTCCGGGAGGGTGTCGTGTCCCGCAGCGAGCTGAACGCGCTGCAGGCCGACCCGCCGCAGTGGCTTCAGGACCTGCGACGCAACGGCCCGCATCCGCGCCCCGTGGTCGCGGCCCGACTCGGCATCTCCATCGCCGGCCTCGCCCGCGGCGGGGTCACCGAGGCCCTCACCACCGAGCAGATCGACGCGCTGAAGCAGGACAACCCGGAGTGGCTCCAGAAGGAGCGCGCCACCCAGGCCGAGGTCCGCAAGGAAGCGGTCCGCATCAAGGAGCGCGACGCGGAGCGCGCCGAGCGGGCGGAGCGCCGCCGGCAGAACGAGTCCTGACCCGCACCGAGTCCTGAGCCCCCCGTTCGACCGAGGCACGGCAGCACCGGATACGCCGGGGCAGGCGCCCGCGCACCGGTGCACACGCCCCCGTTCGCGGTGATTCCGGCGGGGATCGGCGGAATGGGGGGCCTGCCGCCTGGGCAGGGCTTCTGCGTGCTCTCGCAACTCCTCGCACGGCTGCGGCGTACGGCCGCGGAGCCCGTGTTCACGGCCGACTTCACTTCGACATCCCAATGGGTCGCCGGGCGCTCCTGGGCCTATCCCGACGGGGGCCCGGTCAACCCCGGCGACAACAAGCTCGATCACCTCGTCGCCGATCCCTCCTACAGCCGCAGCGGCACGTTCCGCGCCACCCGCCGGCCCGACGGCAACTGGGACGCCGGGCTGCTGACCACCGAGGGCAGCGACGAGGGCTTCCTGCTGCGCGCGGAGGACACCCTCGAGGCCCGGGTCCGGCTGCCCGAGGAACTCGGCGCCTGGCCCGCGATCTGGACCTGGCGCGACGGCGGCCAGGAGGTCGACGTCTTCGAGTACCACCCCGACAACCCGGACCTGCTCGAACTCTCCAACCACGTGCGCGGCGGCGGCTCGCACTACTTCCGTGACGGCGCGGTGCAGCCCGGCGCATGGGTCGACCTCAAGGTGAGGTTCGGCGCCAAGTCGGTCGTCTGGTGGGTCAACGGCGCCCGCGTGTACGCCGACCGCAGCGGTGTCGGCCGGCGCTGGCGCGCGTACCTCATCGTCAACCTGTCGGTGTGCGCGGGCCGCTACCACCCGGCGCCGGACCCCGCCGTCTCCTCCATGTCGTACGAGGTCTCGGACCTGCGGGTGTACCGCCCCTGAGCACGTGCCGGGGCCCGTTGTGCATACGGCGCTGGGAAAAGCCGAGGCCCGGCAAATTCAGCCCCGCAGGCGATTGAGGCGAGGTTCCGGGCGGGCCCGGTGCCCGGCGGAGCCGGGCTGCTCCCCCGGCCACTGCTGGGAGGTGCCCACAGGGGCGCCGCCCCGGGCCCCGCGCCTCACACGCCGGCGAGGCTGGTTACGCCGGCCCTCGGCTACGGCGTAAGGAGGCGGACCCGCTGGTCGCGGAGGTCGTAGCGGGCGGCGGCGACCGCCAGGCGGCCGGCCGCGATCGCCCCGGCGAGGTCCGCCTCGGCCGCAAGCCGCTCCCGCGTCCGACGCGCATGCGCGTCGATCGTGGCGGCGACCCGCGCCTCACCCTGCGCACCGCGGTCGATGGACGGCCGGATCTGGTCGGCGAGGTACTGGATGTGCGCGGGCAGCCGCTCCCCGGTCTCGTCGGCGTGCACGGCGGCGCCCACCGCCCCGCAGGACTGGTGGCCGAGGACCAGCACCAGCGGTATGTGCAGTTCCAGCACCCCGTACGCGATGCTGCCGAGCACCGCCTCGTCCAGCACCTCGCCCGCCGACCGCACGGTCAGCAGGTCGCCGAGCCCCTGGTCGAAGACGAGCTCCGGCGGAACCCGGGAGTCCACGCAGCCGAGCACGATCGCGAAGGGGTGCTGGCCCTGGGTGAGCCGGGTCCGTACGGCCGGCGACTCGTTCGGGTGCTGCTGGCGGTACGCGCGCCAGCGCCGGTTGCCTTCGGCCAGCCGGCGCAGCGCCTGCTCGGGAGTGGTGGGCCGCTCGCCGACGTCCTCGGCGGCCCCGGCCGGGGCCGCGGCGGCCGGGAAGGCGGAGCCGAACGCGAGCAGGGAGCCCGCGGTCGCCGAACCGGCCACGGCGGCGCGCAGCAGACTTCGGCGACTGGTCGCAGGCACGGAAGCTGTCTGGATGTTCGAATTCATCGCGGGACGGTATCCCGCACCCCCGGCCCTCCTTGGGGGAACGGCCGGGGAATGGCGGGAAACCGGCCACGATCAGGCGTGAATGAGACTTCCGTCTCAGCATGCGGGCGACCGAATATGCCGCCCTCCGTCAGTCGCCCTTGCCCCGGCGGCCGAACTGCTCGTCCAGGACGGACAGCCGGCGCCAGTACTCGTCCTCGTCCATCTCACCGGCCGCGAAGCGCCGTCCCAGGATCGCGATCGGCGAGTTCTCACCGTACGCCGCCCCCGGCGCTCCGGGCGCCCCGGACGCCCCCGCCGCCCACGGACCGCGCGGGCCGCGGCCGCCGCGCCACACCGTGCGGCGCAGGACCGTGACGACGCCTATCACGACCACCGCCCAGACCAGCGGGAAGAAGAGGATCCACGGGCCGGGCCCGCCGTAAGCCAGGGTGTTCATCTCGGTTCAACTCCTCGGACGTGGTTGACTGTCACGTCCGAGCCTGGCTCCGGAAGGGTGCCCCGGTCGTCGTACGGGCGGCGGCACTGCCCGTACCCCGCAGGGAGTAGCCGCCGGCGTCGCGGGTCAGCCGAGCCAGCCGGGGCGGACCAGCCCCGACTCGTAGGCCAGCACCACCAGCTGCGCCCGGTCCCGCGCGCCCAGCTTGACCATGGTCCGGCTGACGTGTGTCTTCGCGGTCAGCGGGCTCACCACCAGGCGGCGGGCGATCTCCTCGTTGGACAGGCCCATGCCCACCAGGGCCATGACCTCCCGCTCCCGCTCGGTCAGCCGTTCCAGACCCCGGGCGGCGCCGGGGCCCTTGGAGCGCGCCGCGAACTCCGCGATGAGCCGGCGCGTCACCCCGGGCGACAGCAACGCGTCGCCCGCCACCACCGCCCGTACGGCGCGCAGCAGTTCGTCCGGTTCGGTGTCCTTGACCAGGAAGCCGGAGGCGCCGGACCGGATCGCCTCGAAGACGTACTCGTCGAGCTCGAAGGTGGTCAGCACCACCACCTTCACGGCGGCCAGTTCCCGGTCGCCGGTGATCTCACGGGTGGCGGCCAAGCCGTCGCGCACGGGCATCCGGATGTCCATCAGGACGACGTCCGGGCGCAGTTCGCGGGTCCGGCGCACCGCTTGGGCGCCGTCGGCGGCCTCTCCGGCGACCTCGATGTCCGGCTGCGCGTCGAGCAGGGCGCGGAACCCGGCCCGGACGAGCTGCTGGTCGTCGGCGAGCAGTACGCGGATCACCGGTCCTCCTCATCGGGCGGTGCGGGTACGGAGCCGGGCTCCGGCCCGGGGAGCGGGAGGCGGGCCCGTACGCGGAAGCCGCCGTCCGGGCGTGGTCCGGCCTCGACGGTGCCGCCCTGGGCCGCGGCCCGCTCCTGCATCCCGGTCAGGCCGGTGCCGCTGCCGCCCGCGTCGCCGCCGGTGGCGGGGCCGTCGTCGTCGACGCGTAGTTCCAGCGCGTTCGGACCCGGCGGGCGGCTGATGCGGATCCGGGCGGTCCGCGCGCCCGAGTGGCGCAGGACGTTCGTGAGGGCCTCCTGGAGGATCCGGAAGGCGGCGAGGTCCGCACCCGGCGGCAGCCCGCGGCCGGCCTCCTCCCCTTCGACGGAGACCGTGAGCCCGGCCGCGGCCGCCTGCTCGACCAGCTCGGGCAGCCGGCCCAGCCCGGGGGCGGGCGTGCGGGGCGCCTCGCCCGGGGCGCGCAGGGTGTCCAGCACCTGCCGGACCTCGCCGAGGGCCTCCTTGCCGGCCGCCCTGATCGCCATCAGCGCGCTGCGGGCCTGCTCGGGGTCGGTGTCGAGGAGCGCAAGGCCCACGCCCGCCTGCACGTTGATGACGGAGATGCTGTGGGCCAGTACGTCGTGCAGCTCGCGGGCGATCCGCAGCCGCTCCTCGTCCGCCCGCCGCCGCTGCGCCGCGGCCTGCTCGGCCCGGTCCCGGGCCCACTGCTCGCGGCGTACGCGCACCAGCTCGCAGGCGGCCAGCACGGCGATGGCCCAGGCGGTGACACCGGCCTCGGCGCTCCACGGCAGCGGGCCGTCGCCGGGCGGCGGCAGCCACCGGTACAGCCAGTGCGCGATCAGTAGGTGCCCGGCCCACAGCGCCCCGACCGCGGCCCAGGCGGCATGGCGGTGTCCGGCGCCGATGGCGGCCAGGCAGGCCACGGCGACGCTGACGACGACGGGGCCGTACGGATACCCGCCCGCGAGGTAGGCGAGGGTGACGGAACAGACTCCGTACAGCACGGCCACGGGGTGCCGGTGGCGCAGCAGCAGGAGCGCGGGGCCGAGCAGCAGCAGGCCCCGCCCGAGGACGCCGAGCGGCTCCCGCCCGGGCTGGAGCTGTTGCGCCCAGCCGCTGCCGGCCTGCGCGAGCACGGCCACGGCCAGCGAGGACCGCCACGGCAGCCCGCCGTCCGCGCCGGTCCGCTCCGCCCAGTGCCGCTGCCGCCGCCACTCCGCCATGCGGCCACGCTAGACGCCCGCCCACGGCCCCGTCGTCCGCCGCACGGGGAGTCCCTGCGTACTCCACTGGGAGTACCCGGGCACGCCGGGCAGAACCCCGTTGCCCGCTGTCGAGCCCCCGTGAGATCATCAAGGCTCACCGGTCCGGCTCCTTTCCTTTACGCTGCGCAATGCAGATGAAGGAGTGCGGGCCGTTGTCGTGTCCACGGTTTTGAGCGAATCGACCACGATCTGCGAATGACAGGTGCCGTTTGATGCCCCCAACAGAGCCTGCAGAAGCCTGCATCGAGGATGCGGGCAACACCTTGGTTGCGCCCTCGACGTTGCACGACAATGACGTGATCAGGGACTTCTTCGGGTCGGTCGTCACACCGGAGGACCTCGCTTCCGGTTCGCCCGACCTCGCGCAGAAGAACGTCTACCTGTGTGGCGACATATCCGGGATCAGCAGCCGCCAACTGCATGCTGCCGCCCGGGTATTCGTCATCCGGGAGCTCTCACACGGCTGCCACGAGGACGTGGACAAGGCTTGGACCCTGGTGGACCGCGGCCGGGTCCCCCTGCGCGTACACGGCGTCGGCGTGTACTACCGCCGCTTTTTCGGACTCGGCGCCGATCATTTCGGACGGATCCGCGCGGAGCACGCGTTCCAGTCGCTGACGGAGTCCACCAAGCCTGGCACAGCCCGTCGCAGCGGCATCTATCTGACGCCCGTCGCACGACACGGTGACGAACTGCATTTCCGTCTGCTCCGGTGCTCCACGAATCTCTCGGGACCGACCGAGAACTTCCGCCCGACCGACATGCACATCGTCGAGGCTCTGAACCGCGAGGCCGCCGCCGTCTTTCGGAACCAGGCACCGCTGAATCACGTCCTCGCTCAGATCTACCACAACACCCTTGCCACGGCCGAGCGCAAGCAGTCCAAGGCCAGGATCTCGTCCCATGCGGACAAGACCAAGGACATGCCCGTCAACGGAATCATGGCCTTCTGCACCTTCTATGACCGGCTCGACAAGCTGCAGCCCCTGGCCGAAGACCCCTTCGACTGCGGCGTCAAGGGCGTCAGCGGGCTGACCCAACTCCACTTCCGCCTCAAGGAGCCGATCGAGAAACGCGAAGGCGTCGAACTCCCCCCGCAGTTCACGCTGACCCTCTACCCCGGCTCCGTGTTCTTCATGCCGTTGTCCACCAACCGCCTGTACACGCATGAAATCCGCCCCTCGCCGTTGGATGCCGATCTGCTCCCGACCCGCCTGGGATACGTGGTGCGCTGTTCCAGCGCCGAAGCCGTTCACAAGAACGGCCGCACGTTCCTCAAGGTGGCCGGAGACCTGGCGAAGCTGGAGCCACCCACGCCGGAGGGCATGAACGAGCTGCGCCGGCTGTACGCCGAGGAGAACAGGACCTCGGCCTTCATCGATTACGGCGACAGATTTCTCTTCAGCATGAACACGGGAGACTACATTGCCCCCCGAGTCTAGGATCTTCAACGAGATCCTCTCGTGCGATCTGCCGACCGATGAGGATCTCTTTGCGGAGCTGTCCGCCTCGGTTCGTTGGGAAGACGTGGGAAAAGGCCGGCGAGGCGCCACCCTCACCAAGGCCAACGAGGCGGGCGATGTGCCTCTCGTACGGACCACCACTCGATACAGCAGCCCGGCGCAACGTTTCCGGGCGGTGCACGAACGGCTGGCGCAACGGATTCAGGAACGTGCGGCGCTGCCGGGCGGCTTCAACAACGCTCTCATCGAGACCTACACGAACGCTTACACCACCATGGGCAGTCATTCCGACCAAGCCCTCGATCTGGCCGACGAGTCGTTTATCGCCATCTTCTCCTGTTACCAGCATCCCGAAGTCACCCCACCAAGGAAGCTGATCTTCGAGTCGAAGGAGTCCGGGGGCGAGAAGTTCGAGATCCCCCTCGCCCACAACGGCATCGTCGCGTTCTCCGTCGAATTGAATCGGCGACTCAGGCACAAAATCGTATTGGACCTGCCCGCCCAGGCGGCGGCCAACCAATGGTTGGGGGTGACGTTTCGAACGTCAAAGACCTTCGTTCGGTTTCACGACGGCCGTGCGCACCTCCCGCAGGGCGTACCCCTCGTCTTGGCCGACGACGAGCAGAGGCACGACTTTTACCGACTACGGCGCCGCGAGAACAAGGAAACGGCCTTCGCCTACCCCCTGCTGACGTACACCATCAGCGAGAGCGATCTGATGCCGCCCGTCTGACCTTGAGGCTCACCGCGGTTCTTACTGCAGACGTGTCGCAGTCCGGACAAGGTCGGCGACGGCTCTGGACCGGCTGTGCGGTGGCCAGGCGATCACGGTGGTGACTTTCGGCGCGTCCAGCACGGGCACGGCGGCGAGGTCACCGTGCAGGCGGGCTCGGCTCGACTCCGGTGAGACCGCGCAAGCCCGGCCGAGTGCGACGAGCTGGAGCAACTGCGCGTGGTCGCGGACCTGCGGGCCGGGGCCGGGTGGGTAGGTGCCGTCGGGGTTGGGCCAGCGTGGCAGGGGCAGGCCCGGCAGCCCGGTGATGTCGGCCATGTGCACATGGGCCCGGGCGGTGAGCGGATGTCCGGCGGGCAGGACCGCCACCTGGCCCTCCGTGCTGAGCTCTTCGGTGTGGAGCCCGGCCGTCGAGTCGAACGGCCGGTGCAGCAGCGCCACATCGGCCCGGCCCTCGCGCAGGAGTCGTTCCTGCTCGGCCGGGCCGCACAGGATGACGTCGACGGGGACCGCGCCGGGTTCGGCGGCGTACGCGTCGAGCAGTTTCGCCAGCAGTTCGCTGGACGCGCTGGCTTTGGTGACCAGGGCCAGGCCGGGACGGCCGGTCGCGGAAAGGGCGGCGCGGCGGGTCCGGCGCTCGGCGGCGTCGACCGCGTCGAGGGCCGCCCGGCCCTCGGCCAGCAGCACCGAGCCGGCCTCGGTCAGCGTGACGATGCGGCTGGTCCGGTCCAGCAGTGCTGCCCCGAGTCGGCGTTCGAGCTGCCGGATCGCGCGTGACAGAGGCGGCTGCGCGATCCCGAGCCGCTGCGCGGCCCGCCCGAAGTGCAGCTCTTCGGCGACAGCGACGAAGTAGCGCAGCTCCCGGGTCTCCATCCGGCCACCGTACTCCGAATCCATACCCTGACGGTATCGTTGCCCACTCAATCGGTCTTGGACGCCCCCCGGCGTCCGTGGGCAGCATGATCCCCATGAGTGAACGAACGATTGCGCTGGTCACCGGCGCGAACAAGGGAATCGGCTACGAGATCGCCGCGGGCCTGGGCGCCCTCGGCTGGAGCGTCGGCGTCGGCGCTCGCGACGATCAGCGCCGTGAGGTCGCGGTGGAGCGACTGCATGCGGCCGGTGTCGACGCCTTCGGCGTACCGCTGGACGTGACCGACGACGCAAGTGCGACCACCGCCGCCCGGCTGATCGAGGATCAGGCAGGGCGCCTCGACGTGCTCGTCAACAACGCCGCCATCGCCGGCGGCATGCCGCAGGTGCCCACCTGCGTCGACCCCGCCACCGTCCGAGCGGTCGTGGAGACCAACGTGATCGGCGTCATCCGCGTCACCAACGCGATGATGCCGCTGCTGCGCCGCTCTGCCTCACCACGGATCGTGAACATGTCCAGCAGTGTCGGCTCACTCACCCGGCAGTCAGGACCCGGTGCAGAGCAGACGACGGGCCCCGTGGCCATGGCGTACGCGCCGTCGAAGACGTTCCTGAATGCCGTCACCCTCCAATACGCCCGGGAGCTGAGCGGCACGAACATCCTGATCAACGCCGGCTGCCCCGGCTACGTCGCGACCGACCTCAACGGCTTCCGCGGCGTGCGCACCCCCGAACAGGGCGCGGCGATCGCCATCAAGCTGGCGACCCTGCCCGACGACGGCCCGACCGGCCAGTTCTTCGATGACGCCGGCATCGTGCCCTGGTGATGCACGGCGCACTCGCCGGGGTGGGGCCGCCGCCCGCGCGCCTCGAACAGGTGCCGCGCTGGTGCTCAGAGTCGATACAGGATTCGTCGCCTTCGATGTCCGGCATCGGGATGCACGACTCGTTTTCCTCATCGGCATACAGGGTTGACCCTGCCTCTCATTTCTTCGCATGGTGGATCGGGCCACCCTCCGGCCCCGGAGAGTGGTGTGCGGCGCCATGGGCCGCGGGGGCCCGGCTTTCTAGGGTTCGGGCATGGACAGTCAACTTGCTTCTCTGCGGGGACGGACCGCGCTGGTGACCGGCGGGGGCAGCGGTATCGGCCGGGCCTGCGCGGTCGCTCTGGCCGAGGCGGGCGCCGACGTCCACGTGGCCGACGTCCACGCGGACTCCGCGCACGCCGTGGCCGCCCTCGTGGGCGGTCAGGCGCACGTCGTGGACCTCTCCGACCCGGCCGCCCCCGATCGGCTGCCCGCCGCCGTCGACATCCTGGTCAACAGCGCCGGGCTGCAACACGTCGCTCCGCTCACCGACTTCCCGCTGGATCGCTTCACGCTCATCCAGCAGGTGATGGTCACCGCGCCGTTCCTGCTGCTGCGCCACACGCTGCCGCACATGTACGCGTCGGGCTGGGGCCGGGTGGTGAACATCTCCAGCGTCCACGGGCTGCGCGCCAGCGCCTACAAATCGGCCTACGTGGCCGCCAAGCACGCCCTGGAGGGGCTGAGCAAGGTCGCCGCACTGGAGGGCGCCCCGTACGGGGTGACGAGCAACTGCATCAGCCCCGGCTACGTCCGCACCCCGCTGGTGGAGGCCCAGATCGGCCAGCAGGCGGCCGCCCACGGCATCAGTCCGGGCGACGTGGTGCAGGACGTGCTGCTGACCCGGTCCGCGATCCGGCGGCTGATCGAGCCCGAGGAGGTGGCGGCGGCCGCGCTGTGGCTGTGCGGGCCGCACACCGGGCACGTCACCGGCAGCTCCTTGTCGCTGGACGGGGGGTGGGCCGCCACCTGAGGGGGTCGGGCGGGGGCGGCGTTCATCCGGGCGTCGCGAGAAATTTCCTACCGACCGGTAGACATGTGGCGCGATCTTGCGGATTCTGGCCGCGTACATGCCAAATCCCGCCACGAGGAGCGCCCCCACATGCGCAGCCGCCGCACCCGCAACAGCAACCGCACCTCCCTCCGCACCCTCGGCGTCGCCGCCGGCAGGGCGGCGGCCGCCGCCGGGCTGCTGCTGGGCCCAGCCGCCTCGGCCGAGGCCGCCCCCGCCACCACCTCGTCCGCGACCGCGACCTCGTCCGCACCCGGCGGCAACGCCGCCCTCCTCGGCATCGACTACGCCGCATGGAAGCGCGATGTCGCCGCCGTCATGGCCCCGGCCCGTCCGTACGTCGAGCAGCGCATCGCGCAGGCCCCCGCCGGCGAGAAGCCCGCGATCGTGCTGGACATCGACAACTCCTCGCTGGAGACGGACTTCCACTGGTTCTGGACCGTCCCGACCCCGGCGATCGCCGAGGTCCGCGACCTGACCCGGTACGCCAACGAGCACGGCGTCGCGATCTTCTTCGTCACCGCCCGCCCCGGGATCATCGCCTCCCTCACCGAGCGCAACCTCAGGCAAGTCGGCTACCCGGTCTCGGGGCTGTACGTCCGGGACCTGCCGGACCTGTTCCACGAGGTCAGCGCCTACAAGACGGCCAAGCGCGCCGAGATCGAGGCCCGCGGCTACACGATCATCGCCAACATCGGCAACAACCAGAGCGACCTGGTCGGCGGTCACGCCGAGCGCACCTTCAAGCTGCCCGACTACAACGGCAAGCTCTCCTGACCGTCCCTCCGCGCCGGGGCTGCCGCCCGGCTACGCCTGCAGGTAGCGCAGGACCGCCGGGATGCGCCGGTTGTAGTCGGGCCCCTGCTACAGGTCCAGCGTGTCGGAGATCGCGTTGAGGTTCTTCTCCACGGCGCTCAGCGAGATGTGGAGCCGGTGCGCGATGGCCGTGTTGGTGTGGCCCTCGGCCACGGCTTCGAGGAAGCCGCGTTCGCGCGGCGTGAGGCGGGCCGAGGGGTCCGCGTGCGCGGTGCGGACCAGCAGGCGGCGCACCACCTCGGGGTCGATGGCCGCGCCGCCGGCCCGGATCCGCTCCAGGGCGTCGAGGAACTCGTTCTCCAGTGCGATGGCCAGGCCGGCTCCGGGCCCGCCGAGGGTGTCCACGAGGCCGGCGGCCCAGCCGGCGGTACCGTCCGCGGGATGCTCCGGGAGCGGTGCCGCTGCCGATGTCGCAATGGGGGTTTCCGTCCGGCCGGGTGGGGATCCCCGCACACCGCGCCCTGCGGGAACCGCACCCCCCTTTCCCCGGCGGTCAGTCGAGCAGTGCCGTGAGGCGCCGGGCGAAGTCCTGGGGCTTCTCGACGGCTCCGAGGTGTCCGCCCGGGAATTCGACCAGCGCGCAGTCCACGAGCTCCGCGAGGCGCACGGCCGGTCCGTACAGCGGCAGTTGGTGGCGTGAGTCCCGGCCCACGGCCAGGACGAGCCTGCCGGCGACTGCGCGCAGGGCGGCCAGATCCGGGGTGCTCGACGAGAACGGGCACAGGACGTGCTCCAGGAAGACCCGCATGTTGGCGTGCATCCGGTGGGCCATCGCCTGGATTTCCGGGGTCAGTTCGGCGGGCTCGGCGGGTTCGGCGGGTTCGGCGGGTTCGGCGGGCTGCTCCGACTCGGCGGCGTGCCGGTCCTGCTGATCGCGCCCGGCGTCGAGGCCCTCGCCGAACCGGGCCACGGCCGCGGCGACCCCCTCGGACCGGGCCGTGTCCCGTACGTCGGCGAAGAGCGCGCGGTGCGGGGCGGGGTCGTCCAGGAGCTCCAGCAGCGGCGGCTCGTGCGCGATCAGGCGGCGCACCCGCGCGGGGTGCCGGGCCAGCAGGTCGACCGCGGTGATGGCACCGGAGCTGCAGCCCATGACGAAGGCCTCCCCCTCGGGCGAGAGGTGTTCGAGCAGGCGGCGGGCGTCGTCGCTCCAGACCCGGACCTCCTGGTCGGCCGGCGGGCCGTCGAGCCGGCTGCGGGACATGCAGCGCTGGTCGTAGGAGACCACGGTGTAGCGGTCGGCGAGTTCCGCGGTCAGGGCCGCGTACATCCCGGCGTCGCCCGCGCCGCCGGGTATCAGCAGCAGGAGCGGTCCGGTGCCCTGGATCTCGTAGTGGAGGGCGGCACCGGGGACGTCGAGCGTTCCGGTGGCCGGCGTGTGTGCGTGGGTGGGCGGGTGCGTGTCGTGCGTGTGGGTCACTTGCTCACTGACTCCCCGTTGTGGGCCCCGTAAGGCCTGGTGGTGGATGGCCCGTCGGCTCATCGGGCCACACCCTCGGACGTGCCGGCCCCGTCACCCCTCGGCCAGTTCTCCAGCAGCTGGTGGAGGGCGTCGAGCGAGCGGGTCCAGGACTGCGCCACGGGGCGCGAGTGCCCGAAGCCGCCCGAGAGTTCGAGGTGGATGTAGCCGTGGAACGTGCTGCGCAGCAGGCGGCCGGCGTCGGTGAGGTCCGGCTCGGTCAGGCCGTAGCCGCGCAGCATGCCGTACGTCAGCTCGACGCTGCGGCGGAAGCCGACGGAGTCGGCGACCTCCTCCGGGGCGAGCTGCATCTGCGTGGCCGCGTAGCGGCCGGGGTGGGCGAGGGCGTAGTCGCGGTAGGCGCCGGCGAAGGCGACCAGGGCGTCCTTGCCGGCGCGGCCCGCGACGGCGGTCGCGATGCGCTCGGTCATCTCCTCGGACGCCAGCAGGGCGATCCGTACGCGCAGCTCGCGCAGACTGCGCACGTGCGAGTACAGGCTCGCGTCCTTGACGCCGAAGTGGCGCGCGAGCGCCGAGACCGTGACCTTCTCCAGGCCGACCTCGTCCGCCATGACGGCGGCCGCTTCCGCCAGCCGGGCCACGGTGATTCCTGCCCGCACCATCCGACCGCCTCCGCTTCCAGGTTCCTAGGACCTTTAGGTTACAACCTAGCACACCAAGCAAAGCCGGGCAGCGGCGCGGCGGCGGTTAGACTTGCGGCCGCGACGAAGAGGAGTCCCCATGAGTCAGCCCGAGCCGGAGCACGGCACCGGTCAGGATGACCGGGCGACCCCCGAACCGTCCCCGACGACGGCGGACGACGAGACCTGGAAGGGCAAGGGCGTCGCCCTGCGTGCCTTCTTCTACATCTTCGGCACCCACTTGTTCGCCGGCTTCGTGTGGCTGCTGTTCTACCTGGGCGATCACGCCCGGAAGTAAGCCGTTCGGCACCACCCGCAGCGCTCCGGGGCCCGGCCGCTGGGCCATCCGCATCACAGCCCGTCGAACGGGGGTGAGCCGGGCCGCGAGGCTGGAAGGGATCCCCGGTGCCCCCGGTCCGCAGGGCCGGCGCGGTACGCGGTGATTCCAGCTCTGCGCGAGGGAGTCTGCTTCATGGTCGGGAAACTCGAGGAGACCGTAGCCCTGGTGACGGGGGCGTCCAGCGGCATCGGACGCGCCACGGCCCTGGAGCTCGCGCGCGAGGGCGCCGCGGTGGCGCTGGTCGGGCGGCGCGAGGACCGGCTGATGGATCTGGCGGCCGAGATCGACGACGCGGGCGGCACCAGCCTGGTCGTGGCGGTCGACGTCAGCGACGAGACGGGCGCGGCCGAGGCGGTGCGCCGTACCGTCGAGGCGCTCGGGCGGCTGGACACGCTGGTGAACAACGCGGGTCTGATGCTGCTCGGCCCGGCACCGGGAGCGGATCTGGCGGACTGGCGGCGCATGGTCGACGTCAACCTCCTGGGCCTGATGTTCTGCACGCACGCGGCGGTGCCGCACCTGGTCAAGGCGGCTGCCGCGGGGCCGAGACAGGTCGCCGACGTGGTCAACGTGGGCTCGCTGTCGGGCCGGATGGCCTTCGGGATGTCCGCGGTGTACTGCGCCACCAAGTTCGGTGTCGGCGCCTTCAGCGAGGCGCTGCGCCAGGAGCTGGCGCTCCAGCACGTCCGCGTGTCCGTGGTGGAGCCGGGGAGCGTCGACACCGAGCTGCGCGGGCACAACCCGCAGGCGGTGCAGGAGCTGCTCGCGTCGCACCTCGGCCGCATCGAGCGCCTCGGCAGCGAGGACGTCGCCGAGGCGATCGGCTACATCGTGACGCGCCCCCGGCACGTCGCCTTGGCCGAGCTCCTGATCCGCCCCACCGAACAGGTCTGAGGCGGGCGCCCCTGGAACCCGGGGGCGCCACCACATCCTCCTCGCTACGGGGCCGGCCGCAGCGGCGGGGTCGGCAGCGGGCTGCCGTCGCGGGCGGCCGCGGTCATCACCAGCAGGGCGTCCGTCCAGCCGAGCGGGGCCACGGACGACGGGTTGCCGGATCCGTTGACGGTTTCGGGGAGTTCGCCCAGGCCGTTGCGCTTGGACAGCACCCAGTCCAGCACCCGGTCGGCCTTGGCCGCGTCGGCGCCGCCCAGGTGCGCCCAGGTCAGCGCGAAGAAGGTGGTGCTGGCGGTCCAGGCGTACGAACCCCAGCTGAAGCCCGGGTCGTTGCCGGGCGAGAGCCCCCCGTTCGGCAGCAGCAGCGCCCGGTACGTGGAGTCCAGCGCGGCCCGCAGGTCGGCCGGGGCCGGGTTGAACGGGGGCCCCATGAACGCCGCCGCGCTGTCCCGGCCGTGGGCGCCGTCTGCGGTGCGCGGGTAGCCGCGGGGGGCGAAGGAGGCGGCGATACCGCCGGCGAGCTTCCGGGCCGCCGCGGTCCAGCGGTCCGCGTCCCCGGTGCGGCCGAGCCGGGCGGCGAGGTCGGCGGCCGCGTCGAGGCCGGCGAGCAGCGGTGCGGCCGTGCCGATGTTGGGGGTGTCCGTCGGCAGTTCCCAGTAGTCCGGTGAGGCGGGCGGCAGCCCGTCGGCGGTGAGGGAGCCGGCGGCGTGGTCGGCCGCCCGGGCGACCATCGGGTACAGCGCGCGCAGCCGATCGTCCCGGTCGCCGCCGGGTGCCTGCTGATACCACTGCCAGGTGGCCCAGGGCACCCAGCCGTTGCTGTCGAGCTGCCACTTCCGGTCGTCCGGGGGCCCGCTGCCGTCGAGTTTCGTACGGGCCTCCCAGGTCCCGTCGGCGCGTTGCGTGGCGGCGTCGTATGTGAGGATGCGGTAGGCCTCCTCGTCGTGGCCGGTGGCCGCGAAGGCCACGGCGGCGAAGGCCCCGTCCCGCGGCCAGGAGTACTCCCAGGCGGGCGACCAGCCCGCGGCGAAGGCCCCGTTGGGGCGCAGCAGGGCCCGCATCGACAGCAGCGCCCGCTGTACGGCGGCCCGCCGGTCCGGATCCGTACCGGGTACGCGGCCTGCGGCCAGCCAGGCGCGGCTCTCGTCGATCCGGGCGAGCGCGCCGGGGTCGTCGGCCGGGACGACCACGGACGCGGACGCGCCGGGGGGCAGGTAGCGCCAGCGGCCGGACGGGAGGCGCAGGACGTTGCTGCCTTCGGCGTACGAGGCGCCGACCGCGAAGGAGGGTGCGACGGCCTCGACGGCGGTGCCGTTGGAGAGGAGTCCGGCGGTGCGGGCGGCGAGCGCGGTGGCGGGCACGTAGCACGGCTCGCTCTCGCCGCAGCGCGCGCTGCCGGCGGGGTTGACGTGGAAGGCGAGCCGGTTGGTCTCGGCGTGCCAGCCGCCCCAGTACGCCTTGTCGTAGTTCCAGCTGGTCAGCGAGGCGGGCACCGGATTCTTGGTGCCGTACCAGGCGATGGCCTTGTTCTCGGTGGTGGTGGCCTGGAGGTGCAGGTAGTAGGGGGTGCCGGGGGTGACGTCGGCGGTCACCGGGAACTCCAGCCAGCCGGCTCCGGCCCCGCCGAGCGAGGCCAGGGTGACGGTGCGGGTGGCGAGTGCGGTCGCGGGGTCCGCCTTGTCGCGGCGGATCTGCGCGGTGATGCTGCCGGTGGCGGCGGTGCTGGCGAGGTAGACGCTGATGCGGGAGATCCGGCTGCTGCCGACGGTGAACTCCTGGGCGGCCGCGTTGTTCGTGGACTTCACGCTGAACAGGGCGGTCCCGTGCTGGGGCTGGCCGTCGTACGGGGTGGGAGCGGCCGCGGCAGGGGCGGCCGGTGTGGCGGGTGCGCCGGGCGCGGCCGGCGCCGCCAGCAGCGTCGCGGACAGCACCCCGGGGAGCAGGGCGGGGAGCACGGCAGGGAGCACGCCCGTCGCGTACGGCATGTGGTGCGGCCCTTCCTCTGGCGGGGAGTGGGCTCACCACTGTGCCCGCCGTGTACCCCGGCGGGGCGCCGGGCGGGCGTGTCCCACCCGTGGAGGGTGGTGATTCCATCCGATGGTGTGACACGGCCCGTCAGAAGCGCGCCTCGTCGGGGCGGTTCGAGTGCCCGGCGGCGTGCAGCAGGCGGCGGGCGGTGGCGTGCAGGTGGTCGAGGACGTCGGGGTCGGCGTCGAGGGTGTAGGCCCAGTCGGAGCCCAGGCCGGCCAGGGTCTGTGCGATGCGGGTGAGGGAGTCGTCGGAGGCGTCGACGAGGCAGGTGTCCGCGTCGAGCGGGCGGACGCGGCCGGCCAGGCCCCGGGTCCGTGCGCGGACACGGTCGGCGGGGGCGCGGAGGGTGGCGAGGGCCCGGTGGCGGGTGGGCGCGGCCGACAGGCGGGCGGCGACGAAGGCCGCGGGGTCATCGCCGGGCACGGGGCGGGGCGGGACGCGGCGGCCGGTGGGGGTGGGGCGGCTGATGCGGTCCAGGCGGAAGAGGCGCCAGTCGGACCGCTCGGTGTCATGGGCGAGGAGGTACCAGAGGTCGCCGGAGGCCACGAGGTGGCAGGGCTCGGCGCGGCGTGCGGCGGTGGCGTCCTGGCGGGTGGTGTAGTCGAAGGCGACCACCTCGTGGTCGCGGCAGGCGGTGGCGAGGGCTGCCAGGAGTGCGGGGTCGGCCCGCGGGCCGCGGGTCTCCCAGGCGATACCGGTGAGGGAGCTCTGCAGGGCGGTGACCCGGCCGCGCAGGCGGCGCGGGAGGACCTGTTCGAGCTTGGCCAGCGCCCGCAGCGCGGTCTCCTCGATACCGGTCAGGCCCCCGGCGGCGGTGCTCAGGGCCACCGCGACGGCCACGGCCTCGTCGTCCTCCAGGAGCAGCGGCGGCAGGTCGGTGCCGGAGGCGAGGCGGTAGCCGCCGGCGTGGCCGCGGGCGCTCTCCACGGGGTAGCCCAGGTGGCGCAGCCGGTCCATGTCGCGGCGCACGGTGCGGACGGTCACCTCCAGGCGCTCGGCCAGGTCGGTGCCCGACCACTCGCGCCGGGTCTGCAGCAGGGACAGCAGCCGCAGCGTGCGGGCGGTCATCTCGCTCGTCATACGGTCCACTCTGCCCGAGTCAAAGGACACGGGCTGTCCTGAAAGGTCCCTACCGTGGGCAGGGCCCGCAGGAAGAAACAGGACGTGGGCAACGAGAGCGGAGGTTTCCATGAAGATCGCAGTGTTCGGTACCGGCGGCGGTGGCCGCGCGCACGCCGCCAGACTGGTGGAGCTCGGTCACGAGGCGCTCTTCGGCACCCGCGACCCGAAGGCCACCCCGGCCCGCACCGAGCCGGTGCGCTGACCCATGGCCGAGCCCCTGTCCGCGCCCTTGTCCCTCCCCTCTCACCTCCGCCGCATCACCGACGCCGAGCGGCGCGCCCGCCTCGTGCAGCGGCACCGGCTCGCGCCCTCCCTGCGGGTGGAGAGCGCCGAGGCGGTGGCCGAGTCCCTGGTCGGCCTGCACGCCACCGACCCCGCGACCGTGTTCCTCGCCGCGGCCGCCCGGATGCGGGCCCCCACCCCGGCCGCCGTCGACCGCTCCCTGTACGACACGGGCGGCGCGGCCGGCGGGCCCGTCCTGGAGCGGATCCGCTGCATGCGGCGCACCATGTTCGTCGTACCGGCGGACCTGGCCCCGGCCGTGCACTCCGCCACCACCGGCCCGGCCGCCGGACGCCACCGCGCCGAGACCGCCGCCCGGCTGCACCGGGAGCTCGGCTGGGACGAACAGCGCTATGCCGCCGTGGAGCGGGCGGTGCTCGACGCGTTCGCGGCGCGCGGCCGGGCCACCGCCGGGCAGCTCGCCGCCGACGTCCCCGCGCTGCGCGAGCAGCTGGTGATCTCCCCCGGCAAGCCGTACGAGTCCCGGCAGCGGGCCGGTACGCCGGTGCTGGGCGTGCTCGCCGCCGAAGGCCGGATCCGCCGGGACCGGCCGGCCGGCTCGTGGACCTCCATGCAGTTCCACTGGGCGCCGGCCCGGCCGCTGCCGCGCGTACCCGCCGCCGAGGCGCGGGCCGTGCTGGCCCGGCGCTACCTGCGGGCGTTCGGCCCCGTCACGGTGGACGACCTGAAGTGGTGGACCGGCTGGACGCTGACCGACACCCGCAAGGCCCTCGCCGCCACCGCGGCCGTGGCCGTCGCCCTCGACGACGCCACCGGCCACCTGCTGCCCGAGGACCTGGACGCCCCCAGCCCGGCCGCCGCCGAGCCCGCGGCCGCGCTGCTGCCCGGCCTGGACCCGACGGCCATGGGCTGGCGGCACCGCGCCTGGTACCTCGACCCCGGGCACACCGCGGAGCTCTTCGACCGCAGCGGCAACATAGGTCCCACCGTGTGGTGGAACGGCCGCATCATCGGCGCCTGGGCCCAGGCCGCGGACGGCCGGATCCACCACCACCTGCTGACCGACCCGGGCCGTGAGGCCCGCGCCGCCGTGGAGGCGGAGACCGCCCGCCTGGCCGCCTTCCTCGGCGACACCCGCGTCACCCCGTGCTACCGCACCCCCCTGGAACGCCGCCTGGCCGCCCGCACGGGCACACCAGCGGCCGCAGCCCGCTAATGCTGCGACCGGAAAGGTTCACCGGGTCGCGACGCCCGGCACGGCACCTCGCCGCGTTGTCGGCCCTCGCACGTACGCCCAGTACGAGCCGAGGCCCTCCGCCTTGCGATGCACCACACCGGACGCCGCGACCCGGCAAACCTTTCCGCCCACAGCACTAGACCGGGGCGCTGCCGGTGTTCTGCAGCATCCGGCGCAGGACCTTCAGGGTGGTGACGTAGTCGGCGTCGTCGATGCCCTCGTGGATCCGGTCGCGGATCGCGGGGGTGTGCTGCTTGAGGCCGGCGCGGGCCGCGTCGCCCTCCTCGGTGATCCACAGCCGCTGCTCGCCGTCGCGGGTCAGCCAGCCGCGCTCCAACATGACGGCGGCCTCGGCGGCCAGGTCGTCCTCCGGGCGCAGGTAGCTGCTCATGGCCGGGCGCAGTTCCGCGACGGTCATGCCGCGGCCGTCGGCCGAGAGGTCGTTCGGGGAGAGGTTGCGCAGCACCCAGTACTGGGGCTGGGTGAAGCCGAGTTCGGCCTGCCGGTCGCGGGTGAACGCGATGAGCGCCTCGTAGGCCAGTCCGGTCCAGTACGCCGCCGGCTGGGCGGCGAGTTCGGCGTCGGAGATCTGCCGGGTCGTCATGTTCGCTCCCCCTGTGGGTGGTCGTCGGTGCGATGCGGCCACCGTAGGACCTGGAGTTTGGTTGAGGTCAAGGAGCGGCCGGGGCACACGTCAGGGTCGGAGGCCGCCGAGCTTGTCGGGGTTGATCTGGAAGCGGAGGTTGCGCAGCAGGCCGTCCTCGATGTCGAAGGTGAGGGCGCCCATGGGTGCGCCGCCCCGGAGGTACAGGACGCCCAGTTCGCCGTTGATGACGGCGGGTTCCGCGGTGGTGCCGGTCATCTGCGGCTTGGCCCTGATGCCCAGCAGCCAGCGGGCGACGTTGGAGGCGCCGTGCAGCGGGCGGCGGGCGGCGCTGACCTTGCCGCCGCCGTCGGACCAGGCGGTGACCTCGGGGGCGAGCAGTTCCATCACGGCGTTCAGGTCGCCGCCGGCGCAGGCGCGCAGGAAGCGGGCGGTGATCTCCTCGCGCTGCGCCGCGTCGCTGTCGAAGCGCTGGCGGCGGGCCCGGACGTGGTGGCGGGCGCGGTGCGCGATCTGCCGGACCGTCGCCTCCGGCCGGTCCAGCACCTCGCCGATCTCGGCGTGGGAGTAGCCGAAGACCTCGCGCAGCACGAAGACCGCGCGCTCGACGGGGGTGAGCGTCTCCAGGACGACGAGCATGGCGGTCGAGACGCTGTCCGCCCGTTCGGCCTCCTCGGCGATGTCGGGCGAGGTGAGGAGGGGTTCGGGCAGCCACGGTCCGACGTACTCCTCGCGGGTGGCCCGGGCTGAGGTGAGGCGGTTCAGGGCCAGGTTGGTCACCGTCCGTACCAGGTAGGCCTTGGGGTGGCGGACCTCGGACCGGTCCTCCTTGCTCCAGGTCAGCCAGGTGTCCTGGAGGATGTCCTCGGCGTCGGTGACGGTGCCCGTCATCCGGTAGGCCGTGGCGAACAGCAGCCGCCGGTGCGCGAGGAAGGGGTCGTCCTGCGGTGCGGTGTCGCTGGTGATCACCGACGTATCGTGCCCGTGGAACGGGGGCGTTCACAAGGACGGGGACCGCTGTCGGCGGTGGTCGTTAGGCTGGTGGGCGGTCAGCGGCCGCGCCTGCAGGAGGAGTACGAACACCATGGCGATTCACCACCCGGGCCGGCCGGAGGACCTGCCCGCAGCGGACGTGCTGTGGTCGCGGTGGGCGCTGGTCGCCGTGCTGAGGGCGCACACCGAGGACGAGGGCCGCGGGGGCCACCGCACGGGCACCTGGATCGACGGCGAGGGGCTCCACCTCGACGACAGCGGCTGCACGTGGTGGACCCTGGCCCCGAGGGGCGAGGGCCGCTTCGTGCTGTACGGGGAGGACGAGTCGAGCAGCGTCAAGTGGCACGAGCCGCCTGTGGACATGCTCGCGCAGGGGCCCGAGTGGCTCCCGTACGAGGAGCTGCGCGACTACCTCGAAGGCCAGCAGCTGGGCTGCGTGTACTGGTACGAGAACGGCTCCTGGGCCCGCGCCCCGTACCCGGAGGACCTGGAGGACGACGGGCTGGAGTGCGGCATGGGCCGCTACGTGCACGACAAGGAGCTCCTGTCCTGGGAGCTGGACACCGCCGGCCCGGCCGCGGCGGAGCTGCTGGCGGCCGCGGAAGGCCGACGGCTGACCCCGCAGGCCCTGGAGGAGCTGGTGCACGGGGGCGGGACCTCGTACCGCTGGGACCTGCCGGCGATGCTGCGCGCGCTGGCGCTGGCCGGCCTCTCGGCCCGCGCCGCCGAACCCGACCTGGCCCCGGATCCGGCTCCGGATCCGGTGGTGTGACGCCCTCCGCGGGCCGCGGTCAGGAGTCCCGGCGGTGGGAGCGCCATTCGGGGGCCAGGACCGACCAGACCTCCTCGTCGTGCCGCTCGCCGCGGTACAGGTGGCTCTCGCGCAGGACGCCGTCCCGGCTCATCCCGAGCCGCCGGGCCACGGCGATGCTCGGCTCGTTGCCGACGGAGACGACCCACTCCACGCGGTGGATGCCGCGCTCCTCCACGGCCCAGTCGATGACCAGGCGCGCGGCCCGGGTCACCAGCCCCCTGCCGACCGCCGCCGGCTCCAGCCAGCAGCCGGCCTCGGCCACTCCCTGCTCGACGTCCAGCCTGCGCAGGAGGACCGCGCCGACCAGCGTGCCGTCCAGCCGGATGCCGTACAGCCGGCCGGTGTCGGCCGCGGTCCGGTCCGCGTAGACCTGCAGGAACGCCCGGCTCGACGCCAGGTCGGTGACGACGTCCGGCAGGCCGTTGTGCCGGCCGATGAACTCCCGCCCCCGGTCGATGTGCGCCAGGAACTCCTCGGCCTGCCACGGCTCGAGCGGGCACAGCCGGGCACCGTCGTCGCCCAGGGATATCGCGTACATCGGAGGTCACTTCCGCATCGGGCCGGGGCCAGGACGCGGTGATCTTCTCACAGCGCGGCTCGGCCGGGCGTGCCGCCCGGGCAGCCGGTCCGGCCGGGCGGATAGTGGGGAGGTGTGAGCAACGGTGCAGAGGATCGAGAGCGGCACGCCGACGGCGGGACCTGGTCGGGGGCGGACGGGGCGCAGGCGTTCGCGGCGTTGGATACGGCCACGGACCGGCTGTTGGGCTACCCGTTCGTGTTCGCGGCGCTGTCCCGCCGCACCGGGCGGACCGGCGGGACCGGCGGGACCGCCGGGACCGGCACGACGGCCGGAACCGGCACGGCGGCCGGAACCGCCGGGACCCGCGGCGGCCTGACCCTGGTGGACTACGGGTGCGGGCCGGGCCAGGTGGCCGACCTGGCGGCACGTGAGCTGGGCGTGCGGGTGGTGGGGGTGGACACCTCCCCCGAGATGCTGGCGCTGGCCCGGGCCGGTGCGCCCGCGGTGGCCGAGTACCACCTCGTCGAGGACAACCGGGTGACCGGGCTGCCGGACGAGTGCGCGGACGCGGTGATGTGCAACCACGTGCTGGCCTCCCTGCCGACGCAGGAGGCGGTGCTCGCGGTGTTCACCGAGATCCGGCGGCTGCTGCGGCCCGGCGGGCTGCTGGTGCTGCTGACGACCGACCCGGACTGCGCGGGCCGGGAGTACGCCTCGCTGCGGATCGGGGGTACGGGGGACGGGGCGCTGCGGCCGGGCGAGGAGCTGACCGTGCGGCTGCGGCGCACCGACGGCTCCTGGCAGGAGGTGCACAACCACGCCTGGCCGGTGAGCGTGCTGCCGGAGCTGCTGGAACAGTCGGGGTTCCGGGCGGTGGTGCAGGAGCGGCCGACCGTGGACGAGGCGGCCGCCCTCGCCGACCCGGCCCTCGTGGCGGCGCACGCCTGGACCGCCGAGCGGGCCCGGCCGCCGCTGGTGGTCACCACCGCCCTGGCGGGGTGAGGTCGCGCAAAAGTTGAGGATTGTTCACTTTCCATTGACAGGGCGGGCTCCGGGGGCCAACAGTGCGGTCAGTACCGCGCTCGACCGCACGCGCGCCGCTCCGCCGCGTCGGCGCCGCGCACCCCCGCGACCGAAGTGAGCCCGTATGACTGCGTCCGCCCCCGCACCGCTGCCCGTGTTCCCCGCCGACTTCCTGTGGGGCGTCTCCGCCTCCGCCTTCCAGATCGAGGGGTCGCCGGCGGCCGACGGCCGCGGTCCGTCGTCCTGGGACGCGTTCACCGGCGAACCGGGCAGGATCAAGGACGGCTCGCACGCGGACGTGGCCACCGACCACTACCGCCGCTACCGCGAGGACGTGGCCCTGATGGCCGGACTCGGCGTCGGCGCCTACCGGTTCTCGGTCTCCTGGTCGCGGGTCCTGCCGGAGGGTCGCGGACAGGTCAACCCCAAGGGGCTGGACTTCTACGACCGGCTCGTGGACGCGCTGTGCGCCCGCGGGATCGCCCCGGTGCCCACCCTCTTCCACTGGGACACCCCGCTCGCCCTGGAGGAGCGCGGCGGCTGGCTCTCCCGGGACACCGCCGAGCGCTTCGCCGAGTACGCCTGCGTGGTGGCGGAGCGGCTCGCCGACCGCATCCCCATGTGGATCACCATCAACGAGCCCGCGGAGGTCACCCTCCTCGGATACGGGCTCGGCGAGCACGCCCCGGGCAAGAGCCTCGTCTTCGACGCCCTGCCCGCGGCCCACCACCAACTGCTGGCCCACGGCCTGGGAGTTCAGGCCCTGCGGGCCGCGGGCGCCCGCCGGATCGGCATCGCCGCCTCGCACAGCCCCGTGTGGACCGCGGGCGACGGCGAAGCCGACCGCGCAGCCGCCGACCTGTACGACCTGCTCACCAACCGCCTGTTCGCCGATCCGGTCCTGACCGGCGCCTACCCGGACGAGGGGCTGGCCGCGCTGCTGCCGGGCCCGGTGGCGGAGGACCTCCGGACGATCTCGACCCCGCTGGACTGGTACGGGATCAACTACTACAACCCGATGCTCGTCGGCGCCCCGGAGCCGGCCGACGCCGCGGCCGGCGGGGCCTTCGGCGGCATCGACCTGCCGGCCGGCCTGCCGTTCGCGATCCGGGAGATCGAGGCCTGCGAACGGACCGACTTCGGCTGGCCGGTGGTCCCGGACGGCCTGCGCGAACTGCTCGTCGGCATGCACTGGCGCTACGGCGACCGGCTGCCGCCCGTGTACATCACCGAGAACGGCTGCTCGTACGGCGACGGGCCCGACCCGGCGACCGGCCGCATCGCGGACGCGCGGCGGATCGCGTACCACGACGGCCATCTGCGGGCCCTGCACCGGGCGATGGAGGAGGGCGTCGACGTCCGCGGCTACTTCATCTGGTCCATCCTCGACAACTTCGAGTGGGCGGAGGGCTACCGGCAGCGCTTCGGGCTGGTCCACGTCGACTACGAGACGCTGCAGCGAACGCCCAAGGAGTCGTACGCCTGGTACCGCGGCGTGATCAAGAGCGGCGGATGACCGCCGACGGCACGGCGCAGGAGCCGCTGACCGACAGCGGCGGCGAGGACTCCGGAAAGGGCTCCGGAAAGGGCTCCGGCGACGGCACCGGTGGCGGCCGGCCGGTCCGGGGCGGCTGGGTGGGCGCCCTGTCCCTGGCCAACCTCGGCGTGTGGGTGGGGTGGTTCGGGCCGCTGCAGCTGCTACTGGCCCGGCAGGCGGAACTCCTCGCCCCGGACCACAAGGCCTCGGCCCTCGCCTTGGTCACGGGGACGGGAGCGGCCGTGTCGATGGTGGCCAACCCGGTCTTCGGGGCGCTCTCGGACCGCACGACGGCGCGGGCCGGCCGCCGGATCCCCTGGGTGCTCGGCGGGGTCGCGGGCGGCGCGGCCGGGCTGCTGGTCCTGGCGCGGGCCTCGACCATCGCGGGCGTGACGGCGGGCTGGTGCCTGGTGCAGCTGGCCCTGAACGCCGCCTTCGCCGCGCTGACCGCGGCCGTGCCCGACCAGGTGCCGGCGCACCAGCGCGGGCTGGTCGGCGGCTGGCTCGGCGTGTCCCAGGTGGTCGGCATCCTGCTCGGGACGGCCCTGGCCACGGCCGCGGGCACGGTCGCCGCCGGCTACGCGGCGTGCGCGGCCTTCACGGTGCTCGCGGCGCTGCCGTACGCGCTGATGCGGCGCGACACCCGCCTGGCCCCCGCGGACCGGCCCGCGTTCAGGCTTCGGGCCTTCCTGGCCGGCTTCGCGATCGACCCGCGCCGGCACCCCGACTTCGGCTGGGCCTGGCTGACCCGGTTCCTGATGAACCTCTCGTACTCGGTGAGCACGATGTACCTGCTGTACTACCTCACCGACGCCGTGCACTACCGGGGCGACGCGGACGAGGGCGTGCTCGTCCTGACCGCCCTCAACACCTGCACCCTGCTCGCCACGGTGGTCGTCGGCGGGATCCGCTCCGACCGCACGGGCCGCCGGAGGGTGTACGTCATCGGCTCGGGGCTGGCGATCTCTGCGGCCACCCTCCTGCTCGCCGTGTGGCAGACCTGGACCGGTGCGATCGTCGCCTCGCTCGTCCTGGGCGTCGGCTTCGGCGTCTACACCTCGGTGGACTTCGCCCTGCTCACCGATGTGCTGCCGACCGCCGAGGACCACGGCCGGGACCTCGGCGTCGTCAACATCGCCAACGCACTGCCCCAGGTGCTGGCCCCGGTGATCGCCGCCCCGGTCGTCGCCCGCCTCGGCGGCTACACGGCCCTGTACCTCCTCGCCGCCCTCCTCGCCCTCGCCGGCTCCGTCCTGGTCCGCCGCATCCGCTCCGTGCCCTAGGGGCCTGTCCGATGGGTCCGAAACCGATTCAGTGCCTGTTTCGCATTTTCTGACCCGTATCAGTGGCTCGCGCTCCGCAACGCGGTCGGGGCTGCTGGACCGCTGACGTCACAAAGCCGGCGAGGATTGCGGCCAAAGCCGGGTCACGAGCTGGACGCCGATCCGTCCGCTCCGTACCGGAGGCCGTCGAGGAGCAGGTCGAGGAGGCGTCCGGCCCGTTCGCGCTGGCCGGGAGCGCTGGTGATCAGCCCGATGCCGGCCAGGCTGAAGCCGACATCGAAGGGGTCGATGCCCGGGCGCAGGAGACCGGCGTCGGCGCCGGCGTGCAGCAGGGTGCCCAGCGCGGTGGCGAGCTTGTCGAGGGTCTCGGCGAAGGGGTCCGCACCGGATGCGACCGCGGCCCGCAGCGCGTCCGCCATGCCCTGCTTGGCTGCCAGGTAGTCGATGAAGTCGTCCATCCACAGGCGTATCGCCCGGTCGGGCGGGTTGTCGGCAAGCAGCTTCGCGGCGCTGTCGCAGACGCGGGCCAGCTCGTTGCGGTAGGCCGCCTCGACGAGCGCCTCGCGCGTGGGGAAGTGGCGGTAGAGCGTGGCCGAGCCGACGCCCGCGGCCTTGGCGATCGTGTCGATCGCGACGTCCGGGCCCTTCTCGGAGAAGGCGCGTACGGCCGCTTCGAGGATGCGCTCCCGGTTACGGCGGGCATCGGCGCGCAACACGCTCGGCTTGGTGGTCAAGGCTGCTCCCTTCATCGGGGGACCAGTCTAACTGGACAACCGGGGAGTTCCCCGCTTACCGTCTTGACGTAACCGGGGAACTCCCCGGTTAAGGCGTTGACCGTGACGCTTCACGCGCAAGGAATGGCGATCATGACAGCACAGCAGCCCATCGGTTCCGGCTTCGGGGCCCGCAGCACCACGGCCGACGTCCTGGCCGGCCTCGACCTCACCGGAAAGCTCGCAGTCGTGACCGGCGGTAGTTCCGGACTGGGGCTGGAGACCGCACGCGCCCTGCGGGGCGCCGGCGCGACTGTCGTCGCAGCCGTCCGCCGCCCGGAAGCGGCCGCGGAGGCCTTCACCGCAGTGGACGGGGTCGAGGTGCGCCGTCTCGACCTGGGCGACCAGGCCAGCGTGCACACCTTCGCGGACGAGTTCCTGGCAAGCGGCCGCAGCATCGACATCCTCATCAACAACGCCGGCGTGATGGCCCTGCCCGAGACCCGCCTCGGACCCGGCTGGGAGGCGCAGTTCGCCACCAACCACCTGGGCCACTACACACTCACGAACCGGCTGTGGGCCGCCCTGGCAGCCGACGGCGGCGCGCGCGTGGTCGCCCTCAGCTCTGCCGGACACCGCTATTCGCCGATCCGCTGGGACGACGTCATGTTCGCAAACGACTATGACAAGGCCGTCGCCTACGGACAGTCCAAAACCGCGATCGCGCTGTTCGCCGTCCACCTCGACGCGCTCGGCCGCGAGCACCAGGTGCGGGCCTTCGCCGTCGCCCCCGGTGCCGTCATGACCCCGCTCCAGCGGCACATGACCCGCGAGGAGATGATCGCCTTCGGCTGGATCGACGACCAGGGCAACACGGCCCCCAGTTTCAAGACCCCCGAACAGGGTGCCGCTACCCAGGTCTGGGCGGCCGCCTCCCCGCAGCTGGCCCACACCGGCGGCGTCTACCTGAACGACTGCGACATCGCCCCGCTCTCCCAGGACGACGCACCCGGAGTCAGGCCCTACGCGGTCGACCCCGAACAGGCCGCACGCCTGTGGACCCTGTCCGCCCAGCTGACCGGCACCAACGCGTTCGCGAACCGGTGACACGACGGCATAGCGCACTCCCCTCCAAGAAGCCCGCACCTGAAATCTCTGCAAGAAGGGTCACATCATGACGCACACCGATCTGGCCGCCGTCGCGAACGAAGCACAGGCATGGTTCGACAGCTACGTCGAGACGTTCATCGGACTGGCAGCAGAGGGGAGCACCGATCCCGCGCCGCTCCTCGACTACTTCTCGGTGCCGATCAGCATGACCACGGGCACGGCCCACACCGCTCTCACCTCCGCCGAGGCGCTCTCCCAGGGACTCGCACACGAGCTGCGCGCACTGCGCGACGCCGACTACGGGGGCAGCAAGGCCCTCGACCGGGTGGTACGCGTGCTCAACGAACGGGCCGCGCACATCGAGGTGACCTGGGTGCGCCAGGACAGCCAGGGGCGGGAGTTCCAGCGTGTCCGTGTGCTCTACCTGGCCGCCCGTACCGACGCGGGATGGCGGACGGTCGCCTCCGTGATCCTGGCCGGCTGACGAAGCCGCCACAAGATCGCCAACGTGGCAGTACGTGCTGATCGATGTCACGTCGATGCTCGTCCCCACGGCTGAGGGGCTATCCGGTGGGTCGGCGGGGTCCCCTTGCCTGCCTTCTAGGCTGGCGCCATGGACGATAGAGGGCTGCTTGCCGCTACGGGCCCATCAGCCAGGAGAAGGCCGTGCAGATCCTGCGGGAGTGGGTGGATCCGCCACCCCGCCCCACATCAGCCGGAACGAGCCACCGCCAGGTGAGTCACTCGACTCGTCGGACAGGCCCTGGCGCCGTGACCGGAAAGCACTAGTAGCCGGTCGTGCGCAGCCACCGCAGGGTCGTGACGGCTTCCCCGCCGAAGTCCTCGCACAGCGCGAGCAACGCGCGGCCGGCGGAGGAGTCGGGCAGTCCCCCGGCATCGGGGAGGGCCCGCAGGCCGTTGTGGCAGGCGGATTCGACCGCGTGGCTGCGGGACGCGAAGTAGCCGGCGTCGCTCGGGCGGTTGGGCAGGTCGGGCAGGTCGGCCAGATACCGGCGGTGGGCGTCCTGCGACGGGTGGTCGTGGAAGGAGTCCTCCATGAGGCCGTCGAGGTACGCCGCCAGGCCGGACACGGCGTCGACGACGCCCTCGGCCACGTCCGGGCCCGGTTCGTGCGACAGCTCGCCGAAGGCCAACAGGGCGGCGATGACCTCCAACTGGACGAGCCCGACGGTGTCCGGATCGACCTCGGAGGCGAACAGCGGGGCCGTGCACAGCTCGGCGACGGCCCGCGCGTAGGCCCGGTCCGACGCTTCGCCGGGAGGGCCTGCCGCCAGCCGGAACAGCTCCTCCGGCGCGGCCGGATCGACGCCCCACTCCTCGTCCATGGCGAACGCGAGGACCGGTGCCCGCCACCGCCACAGGGCCAGCGCGGCGGCCCGGCGCCGCCCGACCGGGGTCAGGCCGGCCAACCGCTCGATCTGCACCACGTCCGCGCGCCGCCCCTTCCCATCCGCCGTAGCCTGCGCTGTCCTTCAGTGTGGAAGCGGTCGCCGACATGCGTGTGCGGTGCCACCGGAGGGGGTCCGGCGGCACCGCACACGGTGTCGGTCAGGCCGGCTCAGACCCGGCCGGGACCGGTCAGGTGTTGACGCAGACGGTGCTGCCCGTCGGGTTCAGCGCACCGATGGCGTTGATGCTGTTGCCGCAGATGTTGATCGGGATGTGGATCGGTACCTGGACCACATTGCCCGACAGGACGCCCGGCGAACCGATGGCGTAGCCGCTCGCGGTGCTGTCTGCAACAGCGGATCCGACCCCGCCGAGCGTCGCGCACAGCGCCAGAGTGGCTGCGGCGGCCATGGTACGGATCTTCATGTTGGATCTCCCATCGACTGAGGGGGTGTGCGGGGCCCATCTCACACCAGTCGCGAGCAAACTCGGGCGATTCACCCGGTCGTGGGCCCTGTCCGGATCGGATACGGGCGGGCGCGGGCTCGGCGCCGCTTATGTAATGTCACATCGCATGATGTCCTTACGGCGTGCCGCATCCGCCGCAGCCCTCCTCGCCACCGTCCTGTCCACGGCCCTCGCCTCCCCCGCGTACGCCGCCCGATCCGACGGCGACGACGGCGGCGGCGCACCCTGCCGTACCTCGGCCACCACCCCCCTGGACGCCGAGCAGGCCCGCCTCGGCGACGCCCGCACCACCGCGCTCGTCGAGCGTGCCGGACTGGCGGACTTCGTACGCCGCTTCCCCGCCGCCCTGTGCACGGCCCGCCATTCGGCCGACGCCGGCCGGCTCCTCGACGCCTGGGGAACCTCCCTGTGGCAGACGGCCGTGGACCGCGCGCAGGGCCGGCGCCCCGGCGGCGACCTCGCCGCCGGCGACGACCGGCCGCTGTACTGGGCCCGGTTGGCCATGACGGCCGCCCTCGCGCGCTGGGAACCCGCGTTCCCCGTCGACCGCGCCGCCCTGCGCACCCGCTTCGAGGACGCCTCGCGCGGGCTGACCGACAACGCCTTCCGCAGCGCGCCCGGCGTCCGGCGCGTCTTCATCAGCGGCTTCGACCCCTTCGGGCTCGACACGGAGCTCCGCCGCGGCAACCCCTCCGGCTCCGCCGCCCTCCGCCTCAACGGCCGCCGCATCACCCTCGCCGACGGCACCCGCGCCGAGATCCGCACCGTCGTCCTCCCCGTGCGGTACGGGGACTTCGACTCCGGCATCGTCGAGCGGGCCTTCACCCCCCGCCTGGCGGGCGGCAGCCCCGACCGGGCGGACGTCATCACCACCGTCAGCCAGGGCTACCCCGGCCTCTTCACCCTCGAGGACTGGGCCGGCCGGTCCCGCTCGGCGGACCCGTACCCCGACAACACCGGCGCCCTCTCCGGCGGCACCCGCGAGCACCCCGTGACCGCCCCTGGCCTCGGCCCCGGAGCGGAGTTCATCCGCACCACGCTGCCCGCCGACACGGTCACCGCCGCCGTGCAGGCCCCGTACCCGGTGCGCCTGAACTCCGCCGTCACCGAGATACCGGCGGGCGCCGCCGCTCCCGTGGACCGCTCCGACGGGCCGACGCCCGGCTCGCGGGCCGTCGCGGGCGGCGGAGGCGGGTACCTGTCCAACGAGGTCGCGTACCGGTCCAACCGGCTCCGCACCGAACTCGGCCGCGCCGACGTGCCCGGCGGCCACCTGCACACCCCGGTGCTCACCGGCCTGCCCGCCGATCCGCAAGCGCTGACGGGCCCCGAGTTCGAGGACAACGAGAGCGCGATCGCCGCCGAGGTCCGTGCCGTCCTGGAACACGCCGCTGCCCGCCCCTGATCCCCTGACCTCGCTATTGACGTCGCCCCTGGCCCCGCCCTTGGCCCTGCCGTGACGCACGGCGACCGCCCGCGTCAAGGGCGGTCGCCGCCGCCTCCCCCTGCGGGTGAAGCAGGCGTCGACGATCGCCGGCGGTCCCCGGTGAGCCGCAAGACTGCCCCGTAGGACCGGGCTTCGGCACACCGACCTCCGACCACCGACCACGGAAAGCGGGCTCCATGGGCAACGGCACCGTTCTGCTGGCACTGCGCGAGAACCCCCTGGGCGGCGGCGCGAGCGCCGACCAACTCCGCCGCATCGGGAAGGAACTGGAGAACGAGGGCCTGGAGCTGCGGTGGGCTGCCAACGCCGCCGACGCCCGGGCCGCCCTGCGCACCGAGGCCGGGCTCGCGGCGGCCGTGGTCGCCTGGGACCTCGCGCGCTCCGCCGCCGGCGGCGCCGAGGAGGGCGGCGGCGGCGACGTGCTGCGGCACATCGGGCGCCGGTTCAAGAACCTGCCGGTGTTCCTCGTCATGGCGGACGACTCCGACCAGGACCTGGAGCGGCTGCCGCTGTGGGTGTCGGAGACCGTCGTCGGCTACATCTGGCCGCTCGAGGACACCCCGGCCTTCATCGCCGGACGCGTCAGCACCGCGGCCCGCAACTACCACAAGGACGTCCTGCCGCCGTTCTTCAAGGCCCTGCGCCGCTTCGACGACGCGCACGAGTACTCCTGGCACACCCCCGCCCACTCCGGCGGCGTGGCCTTCCTCAAGTCCCCCGCCGGACGGGCCTTCTTCGACTACTACGGCGAGCGCCTCTTCCGCACCGACCTGTCGATCTCCGTGGGCGAACTGGGCTCCCTCTTCGAGCACAACGGCCCGATCGGCGAGGCCGAGCGCAACGCCGCCCGCGTCTTCGGCTCGGACCGCACCTACTTCGTCCTGCACGGCGACTCCACCGCCGACCGCATGGTGGGCCACTACAGCGTCACCTCCGACGAGGTCGCCCTGGTGGACCGCAACTGCCACAAGTCGGTGCTGCACGGCCTGGTGATCTCCGGCGCCCGTCCGGTCTACCTGGTGCCCACCCGCAACGGCTACGGCCTGGCCGGCCCGCTGCCGCCCGCCGAGATCGCCCCCGGGGCGGTCGCGGCCAGGATCGCCGCCAATCCGCTGGCGGCCGGTGCGGTGTCCCGGGACGCGCAGTACGCGGTCGTCACCAACTCCACGTACGACGGCCTGTGCTACGACACCCTCGCCGCGGCCCGCGCGTTGGCGGCGAGCACCCCGCGGCTGCACTTCGACGAGGCCTGGTTCGCCTACGCCCGCTTCCACCCCCTCTACGCCGGGCGCTACGGCATGGCCGTCGGCCCCGACACCTTCCCGGACACGGACGGCGCCGGCGACGGGCCCGGCCGCCCCACCGTGTTCGCCACGCAGTCCACGCACAAGCTGCTGGCGGCGCTCTCCCAGTGCGCGATGGTCCACGTCAAGTCCTCGCCGCGGGCCCCGGTCGAACACGAGCGGTTCAACGAGGCGTTCATGATGCACGGCACCACCTCGCCGCTGTATCCGGCGATCGCCTCCCTGGACGTGGCGACCGCGATGATGGACGGGCCGCAGGGGCAGTGGCTGATCGACGAGGCGGTGACGGAGGCGATCCGCTTCCGCCAGGCCGTCGTCCGTACGGCGCGCCGCATCGCGGGGGCCGGGGACCGGCCGCAGTGGTTCTTCGGGGTCTGGCAGCCCGACACCGTCACCGACCCGGCGACCGGCGGGCGCATTCCGTTCGCCGACGCCCCGCCCGCCCTGCTGGCCTCCGAACCGGCGTGCTGGCAGCTCGAACCCGGCGCCGACTGGCACGGCTTCCGCGACCTGGCCGACGGCTACTGCCTGCTCGACCCGATCAAGGTCACGCTGACCTGCCCCGGTGTCACGGCCTCCGGCGACACCGCCGAGTGGGGCATCCCGGCGCGGATCCTGACCGCGTACCTGGCCACCCGCGGCATCGTCGTGGAGAAGACGGACAGCTACACCACGCTGATCCTGTTCTCCATGGGCATCACCAAGGGCAAGTGGGGCACGCTGATGGACGCCCTGATGGACTTCAAGGCCCTGTACGACGCGGACGCGCCGCTGGACCGGGTCCTGCCCGAGCTCGTCGAGCAGTTCCCGCGGCGCTACGCCCGCACCTCGCTGCGCGAGCTGTGCCAGGCGATGCACGAGCACCTGACCGGCTCCGACTTCATCGCGGCCCTCGACACCGCCTTCCAGCAGCTCCCCGAGCCGGTGGCACCGCCGCAGCACTGCTACCAGCAGCTCATCCGCGGCGGTACGGAGCGCATCCGGCTGAGCGAGTCCGCGGGACGGGTGGCCGCCGCCATGGTGACGGTGACGCCGCCGGGGATCCCGGTGCTGATGCCCGGGGAGTCCATCGGTGCGCCCGGCGGTCCGCTGCTGCGCTACCTGGGCAACCTGGAGGAGTTCGACCGGGCCTTCCCGGGCTTCCACAGCGAGGCCCACGGCGTCACCGTGGACCCGGAGACCGGGGACTACCTGATCGAGTGCGTACGGCGGGCGCAGGACTGAAGCACCACAGCGGGCCGGCCCGGGACGGCAGCGCCGTTCCGGGCCGGCCCGCTGTACGCGCGGCGGGCGCGTGCCTCACCACCTCAGCGGCAGCGCCTCCGGCCCCCGGTTGACCGAGCCGCGCCGCCAGGGGACCTGCCCGGGCTCCACGGCGAGCCGCAGCCCGGGCAGTTCCCGCAGCAGGGTCGCGAGCACCACCTCGCACTCCATCCGGGCGAGCGCCGCCCCGAGGCAGTAGTGCGCGCCGTGCCCGAACGCGAGGTGGGGGGCTTCACCGCGGGCGAGGTCGAGCCGGTCGGGGTCGGTGAAGACCCGGGGGTCCCGGTCGGCGGCCGGGTAGGAGACGTACACGGCCTCGCCCGCCCGGATCACCCGTCCGCCGACCTCGACGTCCTCGGTGGCGATCCGCGGCATGCCGACGCCGTTGCGCTGCGGGAGGAAGCGCAGCAGCTCCTCCACCGCCCGGGGCAGCAGCGCGGGTTCGGCCCGCAGCCGCTCCAGCTCGCACGGGTGGGTGAGCAGCGCGTACACCATGGCCGTGGCCTGGCCCAGGATCTGGTCGAGCGCGTTGAGGACCACCATCACGGACAGCGAGACCAGTTCGGGCCGGCTGAGCTCGCCCCGGGTGTGGGCGGCGACCAGGTCGCTGAAGAGGTCGTCGCCGGGGAAGCGGGCCCGGTGGGCGGCCAGTTCACGGAAGTACCCGGCGATCTCGGCCTTGACGCCGTCGCCCTCCCGGCGGGAGCGGTCGGTGGACAGGATGAGGGTCCGCCACTGCTGGAGCCGGCCGAAGTCCTCGGCCGGCAGCCCCAGCAGGCTGCCGAGGAGGTGCTCCGGCATCGGCCCGGTCACCGCTTCCGCCAGGTCGGCGGGCGGGCCCTGGGCGACCATGGCGGCGACGAGCCGGTCGGCGGTCTCCTCGGCTCCCGCGCGCAGGGCGGCGACCCGCTTGCGGCCGAAGGCCCCGGCCACCAGGCGCCGCAGGCGGGTGTGGTCGGGCGGGTCGGTGCGCCCGATGCCGCCGGCCGGGGCGACCGTGTGCGGGGTCATGGAGGTGACCGGCCGGTCGACGGTCAGCGCCCGGCTGAACCGCGGGTCCGAGGTCACCTCCTTGACCAGGTCGTACGAGGTCACCAGCCAGGCCTCGCCCTCGCCGTGGCGCATGCGGATCCGGGCGACCGGCTCCTCGCGCAGCAGTCGGTGCAGCAGCGGGTCGAAGTCGAGTGCGGTGAGGTGGTCCACCGGCCAGAAGTGCACGGGGGCATCGGCGGGGTCGGCGGGGCCGTGCTGGGCGGGGATGGAGCCGGGCGGGGTGTGCGACCGCGTCCCGCCGCCGGCGGCGGGGTCTTCGGCGGGGCGGTGGCCGGTGGGCGCCGGCCGCCTCGCGGTCACCGGCCGGCCCCCGTCCCCGGCGCCGGCAGCGCGGTGTGCCGCAGCGGGGTCAGCTGCTGGATGTCGTAGCGGGCCCGCAGCTCCTCGACGGCGGCCGGGTCGGGGCCGCCGTGGGCGTCCATCAGCTCCAGCAGCTCCTCGAAGTACCGCTCGTGGTCCGGCGGCGGCGCCGACTGGAACAGCATGCGGGCCGGCTTCCCGGTGGGATTGGCGAAGGCGTGCGGGCAGCCCGGCGGCACCAGGATCAGGGTGCCGGCCGTGGCCCGTACCGGGCGCAGACCGGAGGCCGACTCCCAGCTCCGCCAGTCGTCGCGCGTGCGCACCACCGGCTCGAAGGCGAGCACCTCCAGCTCGCCCTCGATGACGTAGAAGAGCTCCTCGCCGCGGGTGTGGGTGTGCGCCCCGACGTCGAAGCCGGGCGGGACGACCACCTCGAAGGTGGAGGCCACGCGGGAGTGGGCGCCGGTGACCTTGAACGTCACCTCCTGCGCGGCGGTCTTGACGGTGCGCCCGCCGCCGGGCGGCACCACGAGGCCGTCCCCGGGGTACAGCATGGTCATGGTCTTCGGCTCCTGCCTGCTCGGGGCGGTCGGTACGGTCACCAGTGGACGGGGAGTGCCTCGGGCCCGCGGATGAGGGCGCCGCGCTGCCAGCGCAGCTCCTCGACGGGGACGGCGAGCCGCAGGTCCGGGAAGCGGTCCCACAGCGAGGTGAGGAGGATCTCGGCCTCCATGCGGGCGAGGGTGGCGCCGGGGCAGTAGTGCGGTCCGTAGCCGAAGGCGACGTGCGGGAAGGCGGGGCGGTCGAAGTCGAGGCGCTCGGGGTCGGCGAAGACCTCCGGATCGCGGTTGGCGGTGAGGTAGGAGACGTACACGGCGTCACCGGCCGGGATGGTGACGCCGCCCACCTCCACGTCCTCCAGGGCGATGCGGGCGAGGCCGACGGCGTTGCGGTGCGGGATGTAGCGCAGCAGCTCCTCGACGGCCCGGGGGGCGAGTTCGGGCTCGGCGCGCAGCCGGGCGAGGTGCCCGGGGTGCGTGAGCAGGGTGAAGACCATGTTGGCGCTGTTGTTGTCCGGGGCGTGGGTGCCGCCCAGCAGGATCAGCACCGCGAGGCCGACGGCTTCGTCGAAGCCGATGCGTCCGGTGTCGATGCCGTCGGCGAGGACTGCGGCCAGGTCCTCGGGGGGCGCCTCCTCGCCCGGCGGGAGCTGCCGGGGCAGGCGGGCGGCGCCGGTGCGGCGAGCGCCGATCAGGTCTGCGAAGTAGCCGGCGATCTCGCCCTTGGCCTGCTCGCTCGCCTCCCGTCCCGCGGCGGCGGACAGGATGGTGTCGGACCACCGGGCCAGGCGGGGCCGGTCCTCGGCGGGAGCGCCCAGGAGCTCGCCGACCATGGCCAGCGGGAACGGCCGGTGGACGAGGGCCATGAGGTCGGCGGGCGGCCCCTGCCGCTCCATCGCGTCGAGCAGCCCGTCCATCACCTGCTGGGCGCGTTCGCGCAGCCGCCGCATGGCGCGGGCGGTGAACGCTCCGGCGACGACCTTGCGCATCCGGGTCTGCTCGGGCGGGTCGGCCACGCCCATCGCGCCGCCCATCGGGATGAAGTGGGGGGCGAGCCGGGTGACGTCGTTCCCCATGACGGCCCGCCGACTGAAGCGGGGGTCGGCGGAGACGAATTTGACGTCGGCGTGCCGGGTCACCAGCCAGGCGTGGCCCTCGCCGTGGGGCAGCCGGATCCGGGCGACCGGCTCCTCGTGGAGCATGCGGGCGAGGAAGGGGTCGAAGTCGAGGCCGCAGAGGTCGGGCGGGCTCCAGAAGTGGACCGTCGCGTCGGTCCGGGGCGTGCTGCGCATGGGGTCCTCGGTCGGTCGGGGGAAGACGGCGGCAGGGGCAGGGGACGGTCGCAGGTCGCGGGTCCCGGGTCGCGGGTGTCCTTGAGGCGTACGTCAGCGGGCCGGGCCGAGGAGGGCCGGGTCGGCGGACCGCTGCCGGCCGATGCCCGCGGCCCGTGCCGTACCCGCCGTACCGGCCGCCCCCGCAGGGCCGGCGGCGGCCGGGGCGGTCCAGCGGCCGAGGGACATCTCGGCGGTGATGCCCGGCCCGAATCCGGCGATCAGCCCCTTGGCACGGTCGGCGGCCCCGCCCTCGTCGAAGAAGCGGGCGAGGGCGTCGAGGACGACGGCGCTGGCGATGTTCCCGTACTCGGTGAGCGTGGCCCGGCTGAAGCGGAAGGCGTCCGGCTGGACCCCGAGGAAGGTGCCCAGATCGTCGAGGATGCGCGGGCCACCCGCGTGGACCAGGTAGAAGTCCAGGTCGGAAGCGTCCCAGCCGTGCCGGCCGGCGAGTTCTGCGAGGACGGGGGCCAGCGGCTCCATGGTGCCGGGCACCCGCTTGTCCAGCAGGAAGTGGAAGCCGGTCTCGCGGACGCTGTACGCGATCCAGTCCTCGGTGCCGGGCACGAGGTGGGAGGCGTTGGCCTCCAGCCGGATGCCGGTGCCGCCCGTGCCGCGTACCACGGCCGCGGCGACCGCGTCGCCGAACAGGCCGTTGGAGAGCAGGGTCCCGACGCCGAGATCGGTGGGCTGGTAGCAGAGCGAGCAGAACTCGCAGGCGACGATCAGTGCGTTGGCGCCGGGGTAGGCGGTGCAGAAGTCGTGGGCGCGGTTGACGGCGCTGCCGCCCGCGGCGCAGCCGAGCTGGGCGATGGGGAGCTGCCGGGTGTCGGGCCGGAAGCCGAGCGTGTTGATCAGCCAGGCCGTCAGGGACGGCATCATGAAGCCGGTGCAGGAGACGTAGACGATCAGGTCGATGTCCGGTGCCGCCAGTTCGGCGTCGGCGAGGGCCCGTTGGACCACGTGCGGGACGCGCCGCTTGGCCTCGGCCTCGTACACCCGGTTGCGGGCCTCGAAGCCCTCGTGGTGCAGGACCTCCTCGATCGGCCGGACCAGATGGCGTTTGAGCACGCCGGTGTTCTCGATCAGCCGTAAGGCGAGGGGCAGTTGGGGGTGTCCGGCGTGCAGGGTGCGTGCCAGGGCGAGGGTCTGGTCGAGGGTGATGACGTGTTCGGGGACGGCGACGGCCGGTCGGCACAGGGTGGCCATGGGGGGACATCCCAAGAGTGGGAGGGACACCCGACCGACCGGCCGAGCGGGGCGCTTGGCAGCCCGGGAGGATCGTCACCGATCACGATCATTTGAGCAAACCGGTACGACTTTCATATTGGTGCTGTTGTACGCACGTTGACGGAAGGCCCCGGACCGGAGTCCGGGGCCCACAGGGAGGGAATCGGGAGTTCGCGAACGGCTACGGGATGTTCGCCACGGTCTCGCAGCCGAGGCCCACGTCGAAGCCGCCCGATCCGTCACAGCTGTCGGTCACGCCCTCGCCGCCGTCCATGACGTCGTTGCCGCCGTCCGTCGCGGCGGCCGCGCTCTGGCCGGGCGTCGCGGCGGCCGCGCTCTGGCCGGGCGTCGCGGCGGGGGCGCTCTGGCCGGGCGTCGCGGCGGGGGCGGCCGGAGCCGCGGGCGCCGTCGAGGGGCGCGGCGAGTCCGGACGCGAGTTGGACGGGCGCGAGGAGGACGGGCGCGACGGGGAGGACGACGAGGAAGACGAGAGCTTGCCGTCGTCCCGGCCGTGGGCGGCGTGGCCCGAGTTGCTGTCGCCGATGATGGTGTCCGTGCCGGCGGCGCCGACGAGGACGTCGTTGCCCTGGCCCGTCGCCGTCACCTCGGCGGAGGAGTCCCCGGTGATGGCGTCGTCGCCGTTGCCGCCGTCGAGGATGTCGTTGCCGCCGCCGGAGGCGTTGATGCCGCCGCGGCTGTCGCCGACCATGTGGTCGTCGCCGTCCCCGCCGAAGACCATGTCGTTGCCGCCGCCCGAGGCGGTGCCGCCGAAGGCGATGCTGTCGCCGCCGATGCGGTCGTTGCCCGGTCCGCCGAAGACGATGTCGTTGCCGCCGCCGTCCACGTTGGCCCTGGTGCTGATCAGGTCGCCGCGCACCATGTCGGCGCCCTCGCCGCCGTCGACCTGGTCGTTGCCCAGGCCGCCGGCGATGGTGTCGTCGCCGCCCAGACCGCAGACCAGGTCGTCGCCGCCCAGCGCGTCGATGGTGTCGACGCCCGCCGACCCGACGATGACGTCGCTGCCCTCCGTGCCGGTGATCTTGCCCGAACCGGAGATCGTGGCGGTGCGCCCGAAGCAGGTCACCTCCTCGGCCGCGTCCGCGGCCAGGCTCGGGAACGCGAGGGAGAGCAGTGCGGCTGCTGCCAGCAGGGTGAGGGATTTTCGGCCAGGCATACGGACCTCCGGTCGTCGACGTTGAACGCGTGGGGACCATATGGGGACATACAAGGCCGAATCAATCAAATGTCCCGATGTTGGAGCCCATTACGTTCGATTGGCCCCCACGCCGGGGAGCTCCCGCGGCAGGGGCCGCCCGTGCCGAGGCCGGCCGCGGGCCGGGCGGG
>NZ_JBEZVK010000060.1:0-42129 GCF_040636955.1 Streptomyces sp. NPDC032472 | reverse complement strand
CCGACCGCACTGCCCGGAGGTAGCGCATGCTCGCCGAGACCATATGTTCCGCGGTGGCCGCGGCGGCCGGCCAGGTCGCGCCGGCCCCGCTCACCGACGTGATGTCCCGCCGCACCATCGGGCTCGCCATCGCCGGCGTGGTCGTCGCGCTCGCCGCCATCGGCTCGCTGCTGGTGTACGTGTTCAGCGGCGACGACGCGGCGGACAAGAAGAACCAGGGCAAGGGCGGCCAGGGCGGCACCACGGTCTCCGGTACTCCCGCCCCGGGCGGCTCCGGCAAGACCGGCGAGACCGCCGCCACCGCCGGCAAGACCGGCGGCGGCACCGGCGAGCCGGGCCAGGGCCAGAGCCCGAGCGGCGGGCAGAGCCAGGGCCAGACGGCCTCGCAGGGCCAGAGCCAGGGGCAGGGCCAGGGCGCCGTCCCCGGCGGCCCCGCGGCCGGCGGGATCCCGGCGGGCTTCGCCCTGGTGACGGACCCCGGCTACCACTTCTCGATGGCGATGCCCCAGGGCTTCCGGCAGACGGACATCGCCGGCGACAAGTCCGGAGCCATATACAGCCTCGACGGCGGCTTCCCGCGCATCCAGGTCGACTACACCAACCACCCCGGCAACGACGCCCGCGCAGCCTGGTTCGCGCTGGCCCCCGGGGTGGCGGCCAGCAGCCAGAACTACCGGCAGATCCGGCTCGACCTGGTCCCGTACCGGAACTACCCGACCGTCGCGGACTGGGAGTTCGAGCGCGACCAGAAGGGCATCCGGGTCCGGGTGCTCGACCGCGGCTTCAAGATCGACTCGACCCACGGCTACGCCATCATGCTCAGCTGCGCCGCGGACCAGTGGGACGGGCCGGAGTGCACGCAGATGCGCAACGTGGCGTTCCAGACCTTCCAGCCGCTCGGCTGACGAGCCTTCCAAGGCCCGGGACGCGGGCGCTGCGGGCGACGTATCGTGTCAGCGGGGGCCGTGGGGAACCGGCCGCCCGGCACGTACTCGGGGGAGGCGGAGTGGAGGACTACGCGGGCCGGATCCTGGCCGGCCGCTACCGTCTGCCGCTGCCGCCGTCGGACGACTACGAACTGGTCGAGACCCGGGCGTTCGACACGCGGAGCGGGCAGGAAGTCCTGGTACGGCAGGTGCCCTTGCCGGAGATCGTGGACGCGGAGCTGCTGGACGGCGAGGCCGACGGCTTAACCGGGCCCGCCGCCGGACCCGGCCGCGCCCCCCGGAGCGCTCCGCAGGCCGGGGAACTGCCGGCCGTGCGCAGGGCCATCGCCGCGGCCCAGGCGGCCGCGTCCGTACCGGACCATCCGCGGCTGGACCAGGTCTTCGACGTGTTCGCCGAGGGCGGGTCGCTGTGGATAGTGAGCGAGCTGGTGCCGGCCCGGCCGCTGGCCGCGCTGCTCGCCGACGAGCCGCTGACCCCGTACCGGGCGGCGGAGGTCGCCGCGGACCTGCTGACCGCGCTGCGGGCGCTGCACGCGCACGGGTGGACGCACCGGAACATCACGGTCCGGACCGTGTTGATATGCGATGACGGGCGCGTCGTGCTGACCGGCCTGGCGGCCGGCGCCGCGGAGGACGCCCTCTGCGGCTACGACCCGGTCCCGCCCGACCCCACCGCCCAGGCGTGGGACACCCCGCCGCCCCCCAACGGACCGTTCTCGGTGCCCGGTTCACTGCCGCCCGGCCCCGGCGCGGCCCCGGCCCCGCCGGCCGGCAATACCCCGCCGCTGCCCGGCGGCCCGCTCGCGCCCACCCCGCCCGGCCACGACGTGGTGCCGGCCCGGCCCGGGCCCGGTCACGCAGTCCCGCAGACCGCCCCGGGCGCGCTGCCGGCCCGTCCCGGTTCCGGGGAACCCGCCTCGCGGGGCTACGGCTCGCTGCCGGCCCAACCTGGGCCCGGCGACCCGGGGCCGTACGCCGCGTCCGGTTCGGATGGTCCCGGGGTGACGGGCGCCGGTGGCGCCGGCCGGGGCGACGAGGCGCCGCAGGCGTCGGACCGGCGGGCGGGCGAGGGCGGTTACGCCCCGCTGGTGGCGCCCGGCTACGACACCGGGCCCCGCTACACGGACCGCATCACCCCGGGAGCCCGGGACACGGACCGGCCCGAGCCGAAGGCCGCCGCCCGCGCCGGGGCCATCGCCGCGTACCGGGCGGGCGCGCAGGCCGCGACGGCCCGCGTCACCGAGCAGCGCAAGGCCGTCCCCGCGCCGCCCGCGGGCCCCCGCCCGCAGGGCTCGAACCTCCCGCAGGGCTACGAGTACCCCTACGGCGGGCCCGTCCCGGCCACCCCGGCCAGCCCCGGAACCGGCCAGGGCGCCGTCCCCGGCTCGTCCGGCGGTACGGGTACGGCTCCCGGCTCACCCTCCGGTACGGGTGCCTCCCCGGCGCCGGGGGAAGGTACCGCCGGTGCTGCCGCGTCGGCCGCCCGACCGGGTGTCGGCCCGGACGGCGAATCCGGCGCGGGCACCGCTTCCGGCCTGGGCACCGCCCCCGGCCTGGGGACGGGCCCGGGAACGGCCGGCGGCGGCTCCGGCAGCGGAACGGCCCCTGGCGCGAGGGCCGGTACGGAGCCGGCCCCCGGAGCGGAGGCCGACACGGGCATCGGCACCGGCACCGCAATGGCCTCCGGCGCGGGAGCGGCCACCGGTACGGACGCCACCGCAGGCAGGGGTGCCGGCCCCACGGGCGGTGCCGACGGCGGGGCTGTGCCCTGGCACGGGGCGGCGCCGCGTCGGCAGGGCCCGCTTCCGTCGGCCGAGGCCGGAGGCGGGAGCGCTCCGCACGCACGGCCGGAGGCCGGCCCGGCCGGCCCGGTACGGCCGGCGCTCCCGGCCCAACTCGCGCTGCCCCAGGGCTACCACCAGGCCGAAGACCCCACAGCCCACCTGCGCCCCGGCCGGCCCGGCCACCCCCGGCCGAACCTGCCGATCCCGGCCCACCCGGCCGGCTCCCGCCCCGCGCCCCCGCCCGGGCAGCAGCCCGCCGACCAGACCAGGGCTCCGCACGCAGCCGGTGGGCCGGCGCCGCACACCCCGGGCGCCGTACCCGGGCCGTACGCCACTGCCGAGCCCCGGGCCGGGGGCGTGGTGTCCCCGGGGGCGGGCCCGGACCCCGCCATGACCCCGCGCCCCGAGTCCGGGCGGGAGCCCGGCAGGGACCTGCACCACGCGCCCGCGACCCCCGGCGCGGGCGGCGGCCCGCAAGGCCCCCAAGGCCCCCAAGGCCCCCGAGGCCCGCGCTCCCCGGCCACGCCGCCCCCCGCGCCCGGGCGGGAGCCTGGCGGGTACGGCGGGGCCTGGGGCGGGGCCGGGGGCGGCCCCCGCACCGGGCTGGACGCGGAGCGGGCCCGGCAGACGCGGATGGCCGTGGTCGGGGCCGTCACCGAGCGCTGGGCCCCCGAGCAGGCGGCCGGTGCCGTCAGCGGCCCCTGGCAGCTGGCGGCCCCCGTCGGGCCGGCCACCGACCTGTGGGCGCTCGGCGCGCTGCTCTACCGGGCCGTGCAGGGCCACGCCCCGTACCCCGAGGACAGCGTCGCCGAGCTCGTCGAGATGGTCTGCGCCGAGCCCCCCGCCTTCGCGGAGGAGTGCGGTCCGCTGCGCCCCGTCGTGGAGTCGCTGCTGCGTCAGGACCCCACCGAGCGCCCCGACTTCGAGGAGCTCCGCGGCTGGCTGCGCTCCCTCGTGCGGTCCGCGCCCGAGCCGGATGCCGCGGGCCCCGGCGCGCTCCCGGCGCCGGAGCCGGATCCGGCCCGGCTGCCCGTCGTACGCCGCCGCGGCGACCTGCACGGCCGGCACCGCAACCCGGCCCCCTCCCACAGGCCGCGCCACCTCGGCCGGACCCTGCTGCTGGGCGTGCTCGCCCTGATGGCCGGGGCCGTGGCGTACGCCATGCTGTTCCTCCCCAGGGCGCAGGAGGCCGACAAGGCCGGCAAGGCCGACGCGCCCGCGCCCGTGGCCGATACGCGCACCTCCTCGCCCGCGGCCGCCCCCAAGAGCCCGGCCCCGGACCGTACCCCGGCCCCGACCCGGCTCCAGACCCCGGCCCCCGCCCCGCCCGGCTACACCACCCAGCAGGACCCGGAGCACTTCGAGATCGCCGTGCCCGACGGCTGGGAGCGCCGCGGGATGAACGAGGCCGGCCAGGTCCGCTACACCGACGGCCAGTACGTCCTGACCGTCGTCCCGGGCCGGGACAAGGTCGAGGGCGGCAACCCGGATCCGGCGACCTACCAGAAGGACAAGGAGCCCGAGCTGGCCCCGTACCGCTCCTCCACCTGGGCCAGCGGCGGCGACGTGAAGACCACCAAGGTGGGCCAGCAGCTGCGCGTCACCGGCCGCTACACCTGGATCGACGGCGCCGGCCGCAACGTCGTGGCCCGCAACTTCGTCGTGGCCCTCGGCGGCAGCTACCACGTCGTCATGGTGACGGGCCCGCAGGACGGCGAGGGCAAGGTCACCGAGGTCTTCGATAAGGCCACGGGCAGTTACAAATCGGGCGGCTGATGGAGAATCAGTACGGCAATTGCGTCACAGTGGTGCCGGAACCGTGCCCTCCGTGTATCGGCGGAGCCGCCGCATTCGTAATCTGGCCCGGAGTGCACAGAGTGGCGGGGTTTCGTGGAACAGCAGACAGGTGTGGGCGCAGTGCTCGCCGGCCGGTACCGGCTCGTGGAGCCCATCGGCAGCGGCGGCATGGGCAAGGTCTGGCGCGCCCATGACGAGCTCCTGAACAGGACCGTCGCGGTCAAGGAACTGACGGCGGGTCTGTACGTGGCCCAGGCCGACCGGGAGGTCCTGCACGCCCGGACGCAGAAGGAGGCCCGGGCCGCGGCCCGGATCCAGCACCCGGCGGTGGTGACCGTCCACGACGTGCTGGAGCACGACGACCGGCCGTGGATCGTCATGGAGCACGTCGACGGCCCCTCCCTCGCCGAGGCGGCCAAGGCGGCCGGCCGGATCGATCCCCGCGAGGCGGCCCGCATCGGGCTGCACGTGCTGGGCGCGCTGCGCGCCGCGCACGCGGTCGGCGTCCTGCACCGCGACGTCAAGCCCGGCAACGTGCTGCTCGCCAAGGACGGGCGGGTCCTGCTCACCGACTTCGGGATCGCCGCGATCGAGGGCGACTCCTCCATCACCCGCACCGGCGAGATCGTCGGCTCCATCGACTACCTGGCCCCCGAGCGGGTCACCGGTGCCACCCCCGGAACCGCCTCCGACCTGTGGTCGCTGGGCGCCACCCTGTACACGGCGGTCGAGGCCCGCTCGCCGTTCCGCCGCACCTCGCCCATCTCCAGCCTCCAGGCCGTGGTCAACGACGAGCCGCCCGCGCCGCGGCAGTCCGGCCCGCTCGGCCCGGTCATCACCGCGCTGCTGCGCAAGGACCCCGAGGAGCGGCCCTCCGCGCAGGAGACGGAGCGGATGCTGCTGGAGGCGATGGAGGGCCGCGAGCCGAAGGCGGCGCAGGCGTACGTGCCGACCCGCGCGGTGACCCCGGAGGAACTCGCCACCGCGCACGCCCCCAAGCCGGCCGCGGCCTCCGCCACCGCCTCCGCACCGCCCCTCACGGCCACCGCCGCCGTGCCGGACGCCGCCACCGCGGCCGAGCCCGTACGCACCGCGGCCCTGCCCGAACAGCCCGCCGCTCCCGCGCCGTCGGACCGCAGCGCCGGCCGGATCCGGCGGGCCGCGGCCGTCGCCCTGGTGGCGGCGCTGCTCGGCGGCGGCGCCGTGTTCGGGGTGCTGAAGCTCACCGGGGACTCCGAGGAGGACCGCGGCTCGGACAAGAACGCGAGCGCGCCCGATGCGCAGGACGGCGAGGAGGACGCCGGACCGCCCTCGGGCTACACCGAGGTCACCGACCCGGTCGGCTTCACCCTCTACGTACCGGAGGGCTGGAAGCGCCAGATGGACGGCAACCAGATCGACTACACCGCCGACAACGGAAGGCACTTCATCCGGATCGCGACGGACACCACGCCGGACTACGACACCCCGTACGCGCACCTGCTGGACCTGGAGAAGCAGGTGAAGCAGCGCTCGGACTACAAGCGGCAGAAGCTGAACCAGAACACCTTCCAGGACAGCACCCGCTCGGCCCTCTGGGAGTTCACCTGGACCGAGAAGGGCACCCAGGCGGGGCCGCGCCGGGCCATCGAGCAGATGTACATCGCCCCGGACGGCACCGAGTACGCGGTGTACATGTCGGGCCCGGCCGCCGACTGGGCCACCACCCGCCAGCAGTTCGACACGGTGCTCAGCGGCTGGGCGCCGCCCGCCAAGAAGGGCTGAGCCCCAGGGCCCGTCCGGCCGGGCGGGACGGCATCCTGCCAGCGATTGCTGGCGGGTTTGGCAAAATCCGGTTACCGACGGGTACCCAAAGCCTCCCGCGAGCAATACGCTCACCGCCATGACGGACTCGCAGGCCCCGGCGGCCCCCCTCCGCACCGCACCGCAGCCCACCAACCCGGTCGCTCCCGCGCCGGCCGGTGCCCGCACCGCAGCCGACGTGGTCACCCCCGGCCTGGTCTCCCGGCTCACCCGCGGAGTGATCGGCTCCGGTCGGACCGCGAACCACACCCCCTTCACCGGGGACAAGCTCGCCGACCTCCCCGAGGCCACCCCCGAGGACGTCGCCGAGGCCTTCGGCCGGGCCCGCGCCGCGCAGACCGCCTGGGCCGCGGTGCCCGTCCGCCGCCGGGCCGCCGTCCTGCTCCGCTTCCACGACCTGGTCCTGGCCCGCCAGGCCGAGGTGCTGGACCTGATCCAGCTGGAGACGGGCAAGGCCCGCCTGCACGCGCACGAAGAGGTCCAGGCCGTGGCCGTCGCCGCCCGCCACTACGGCCGCAAGGCGCCCGCGTACCTGCGCCCCAAGAGCCACACGGGCGCGATGCCGACCCTGACCAAGGTCACCGAGCTGCGCCAGCCGCGCGGGGTCGTGGGCCAGATCGCCCCCTGGAACTACCCGCTCGAACTCTCCGTCGGCGACGCCCTGCCCGCCTTCGTCTCCGGCAACGCCGTCGTGATGAAGCCCGACACCGAGACCGCGCTCACCGCCCTGTGGGCCCGCGACCTGCTGATCGAGGCCGGGCTGCCCGCCGAGGTCTTCCAGATCGTCCTGGGCGAGGGCCCCGTCGTCGGCCCCGAGGTGGTCCGGCACGCCGACTACGTCTCCTTCACTGGCTCCACCCGTACCGGCCGCGAGGTCGCCCAGGGCGCGGCCGCCCGCCTCGTCGGGGTCTCCCTCGAACTCGGCGGCAAGAACGCCATGCTCGTCCTGCACGACGCCGACGTGGAGAAGGCCGCCGCGGGCGCCGTCCGCGCCTGCTTCTCCTCCGCCGGCCAGCTGTGCATCTCCATCGAGCGGCTCTACGTCCACGCCTCGATCGCCGACGCGTTCCTCGACCGCTTCGCCGCCCGCACCAGGGCGATGCGGCTCGGCAGCTCCCTCGCGTACGGCGCGGACATGGGCTCGCTGGTCGGCGAGCGCCAGCTGGAGACCGTGACCCGGCACGTGGACGAGGCCGTCGCCAAGGGCGCCACCCTGGTCGCGGGCGGCACCGCCCGGCCCGACATCGGCCCGCTGTTCTACGAGCCCACCATCCTCGACGGCGTCGAGGCGCCGATGGCGGTGTGCAGCGAGGAAACGTTCGGCCCGGTGGTCTCCGTCTACCGCTTCACCGACGAGGACGAGGTCATCGCCGAGGCCAACGCCACCGCGTACGGGCTCAACTCCAGCGTCTGGACCAAGGACGCCCGCCGTGGCCACGCCGTCGCCGCCCGCCTGCGCACCGGCACCGTCAACATCAACGAGGGCTACGCCCCCGCCTACGGCAGCGCCCAGGCGCCCATGGGCGGCATGAAGGACTCCGGCCTCGGCCGCCGACACGGCTCCGAGGGCATCCTCAAGTACACCGAGGCCCAGACCGTCGCCCACCAGCGGGTGCTGCCGATGGCGCCCGCGCTGGGCATGGACGACGAGAAGTACGCGGCGTTCATGACCCGCAGCCTGAAGGTGATGAAGGCTCTCCGCCTGCGCTGAACCCCCGACAGCCGACAGCCGACAGCCGACAGCCGACAGCCGACCGCCGACCGCCGAGGAGGCACAGCAGTGTCGTACGACTACGACGTCATCGTCATCGGATCGGGCTTCGGAGGATCGGTCTCGGCGCTGCGGCTGACCGAGAAGGGCTACCGCGTCGGCGTCCTGGAGGCCGGGCGCCGGTTCACCCGCGAGAGCCTGCCGAAGAACAGCTGGGACCTGCGCAACTACCTGTGGGCCCCGGCCCTCGGCCTGTACGGGATCCAGCGGATCCACCTGCTCGGCAACGTGATGGTGCTCGCGGGCGCCGGCGTGGGCGGCGGCTCCCTCAACTACGCCAACACCCTCTACGTTCCCCCGACCGCGTTCTTCGAGGACCGGCAGTGGGCCTCGATCACCGACTGGCGCGAGGAGCTCGCCCCGTACTACGAGCAGGCCAAGCGGATGCTCGGGGTGCGCCTCAACCCGACCACGACCCCCTCCGACGTCCACCTCAAGGCGGTCGCCGAGAAGATGGGCGTCGGGGACACCTTCCACATGGCCCCGGTCGGCGTGTTCTTCGGCGACGGCGCGGACGCCGAGGGCGGGGCCGTGGCCAGGCCCGGCCAGGAGGTGGACGACCCGTACTTCGGCGGTGCAGGCCCCGCCCGCAGGGCCTGCACCGAGTGCGGCGAGTGCATGACCGGCTGCCGGCACGGCGCGAAGAACACCCTGAACGAGAACTACCTGCACCTCGCCGAGCGCGCCGGCGCCGTGATCCACCCGATGACCACGGTCACCGCCCTCGCCGAGCACCCGCAGGGCGGCTACCGCGTCCGCACCGTCCCGACCGACGCCCGCCGCCGCGGCGTCGCCAAGGAGCTGCGCGCCCGGTACGTGGTGGTCGCGGCGGGCACGTACGGCACGCAGACGCTGCTGCACACCATGAAGGACAACGGGCTGCTCCCGCGGATCTCCGACCGCCTCGGCGAGCTGACCCGCACCAACTCGGAGGGCCTGGTCGGCGCCCAGACCGACGACCGCCGCTACCGCAGGCGGCACGGCGGGGGCCCCGGCAAGGAGCAGCGCGCCGACTTCACCCGCGGCGTGGCGATCACCTCCTCCGTGCACCCCGACGCCGACACCCACATCGAGCCCGTCCGCTACGGCCGCGGCTCCAACGCGATGGGCTTCCTGACCGTCCTGCAGGTGCCCTACAGCCGGCACCGGGTGCGGGCCTGGTTCGCCCGGACCGCGAAGCACCCGGTGCAGCTGCTGCGTTCGCTGTCGAACCGCCGCTGGTCGGAGCGGACGATCATCGGCCTGGTCATGCAGTCGCTGGACAACTCCCTGACCACCTACCGCCGCCCCGGCGGCCTCGGCAAGGGCCTGCTCACCGCCCGCCAGGGGCACGGTGCCCCGAACCCGGTGCAGATCGAGGAGGCCACCCGGGCCGCGACCCTGCTCGCCGAGGAGATCAACGGCTTCCCCGGCAGCAACGTGGGCGAGCTGATGGGCACCCCGCTGACCGCGCACTTCCTCGGCGGCTGCCCGATCGGCGCCTCGCCCGCCGAGGGCGTCGTCGACCCGTACCACCGGCTGTACGGGCACCCCGGCATCTCCGTGGTGGACGGCTCGGCGGTCTCCGCCAACCTCGGGGTCAACCCGTCGCTGACGATCACTGCGCAGGCGGAGCGGGCGATGTCGTACTGGCCGAACAAGGGCGAGCAGGACCCGCGCCCCGAGCAGGGCGGGGCCTACGTGCGCGTCTCCGCGGTGGAGCCGGTGCGCCCGGCGGTGCCGAAGGAGGCCTTCGGCGCGCTGCGGCTGCCGATGCTGCCGGTCCCGGAGGTGCCGCCGCGGCCGGCCGGCGCCTGAGGCGGGGCCGCGGCGCGTGCGACCCGGCACATGACACGCGGCGGGTACCGCGCTCCCCCTCCGAGCGCGGTACCCGCCGCGGTACATAGGTGACAGGTGTTCGCCTCTGAAGGTTGTACCCGGACAAGCGCCGTTTCCGTGTGGTGTCGGTCACACCGAGTGGCGGTCCGCAGGGCTCCGTGGGCGGCGCAGAGGGGGAGGGGCGGGCCGCAAAGGGGCCGGGCAGCAACAGGGCCGGGCAGCAACAGGGCCGGGCCGGGACAGGGCCGTGCACGCAAAAACGGCCGGCCCGGGGCGTCCCCCGAGCCGGCCGTCCTTTCCGGGGTGACCGGGCTGCTGTCCCCTGCCGTCCGGTCACGCGAAGGAGCGAGGTCCCACGACGCACGGCCCACGGGTCGTGCGCCTCATCGCTCCGGCGGAGCCACGCGTGGTGCGGCGGTCGCGCCTGGCTGACGCGGCCACCCCCACCAACGACGGCCTCCGGGCCCGGTCACGGGCCGGACGGGTGACGAACAGGCGTCAGACGCGGCCGCGGCACAGTTCCAGCAGGGTCATGGCCAGGCCGGTGCCGGGCTTGCCGAGGGCGTCGCTCCAGTGCGCGAGCACCTCCATCTCGCGGGAGAGGTGGACGCGGCGGCCGCCGGAGGTGATCCGGGCGTCCTGGATGACCGCCGAGACGGCCATCCGCTCCTGGATCAGGCCGATGATCCGGTCGTCGATGGCGTCGATGCGCTCGCGGGAGGCGGCGATCAGCTGCTCGGTGGCGGTGGCGGTGGCGGTGCTGCTCATGGCGGGGGTCTCCTGTCGGTGTGGGGCGGGGAGTCCGCAGGACCGGTGGGAAACGAGAAGCGCCCCGGTCCTGATCGGACCGGGGCGCTTCGGGAAGTCAGTGGCTCAAGCGAGCATCACGAGGACCCATGGCGGCCGGACCGTCCGGTGCCATAGGTAAAGAGGAAGCCCATGTGCTTGCGCATGAAACGGATTATGACCGGCCGCTCGGCCGCGGGCCAACCCGGCCCGGATGCTGAGACGCGGCGGACCTTGGCGCCACCCAGGCCCGCGTGATCCCGGCCTCGGACGGTGAGACGAATCGGTCCGCGTGTCCCCCGTTAGAATTGACAAAACAGCCACCCTCTTCCGCCGGAAGGCCGCCCCGTGCCAGAAGCACCCTCCGCCGCCCACGACAGCGCCCCGGACACGGTTCTCGTCGTCGACTTCGGCGCCCAGTACGCCCAGCTCATCGCCCGTCGTGTCCGCGAAGCACGGGTCTACAGCGAGATCGTGCCCAGCACGATGCCCGTCGCCGAGATGCTGGCCAAGAACCCCAAGGCGGTCATCCTCTCCGGCGGCCCGTCCTCCGTGTACGAGGAGGGTGCCCCGCGCCTGGACGACGCCCGCGGCCTGTTCGAGTCCGGCGTCCCGGTCTTCGGCATGTGCTACGGCTTCCAGCTGATGGCGACCACCCTCGGCGGCACCGTCGACAACACCGGCGCCCGCGAGTACGGCCGTACCCCGCTGGCCGTCTCCAAGACCGGCTCCACCCTCTTCGAGGGCACCCCCGAGCACCAGTCGGTGTGGATGTCCCACGGCGACGCCTGCTCCGCCGCCCCCGAGGGCTTCACCGTCACCGCGTCGACGAACGTCGTCCCGGTCGCGGCCTTCGAGAACGACGAGAAGAGCCTGTACGGCGTGCAGTACCACCCCGAGGTGATGCACTCCACGCACGGCCAGCAGGTCCTGGAGCACTTCCTCTACCGCGGTGCGGGCCTGCAGCCCACCTGGACCACCGGCAACATCGTCGAGGAGCAGATCGAGGCGATCCGCCAGCAGGTCGGCGACAAGCGCGCCATCTGCGGCCTCTCGGGCGGCGTGGACTCCGCGGTCGCCGCGGCCCTCGTCCAGAAGGCCATCGGCTCCCAGCTGACCTGCGTGTACGTCGACCACGGCCTGATGCGCAAGGGCGAGACCGAGCAGGTCGAGAAGGACTTCGTCGCGGCCACCGGCGTGCAGCTGAAGGTCGTCGACGCCCAGGAGCGCTTCCTGAAGGCGCTGGCCGGCGTCTCCGACCCGGAGACCAAGCGGAAGATCATCGGCCGCGAGTTCATCCGCGTCTTCGAGCAGGCCCAGGCCGAGATCATCGCCGAGGCCGAGGGCGGCCCGGACGTGGCCTTCCTGGTCCAGGGCACCCTGTACCCGGACGTCGTCGAGTCCGGCGGCGGCACCGGCACCGCCAACATCAAGTCCCACCACAACGTGGGCGGCCTCCCCGAGGACATCGAGTTCGAGCTCGTCGAGCCGCTGCGCCAGCTGTTCAAGGACGAGGTCCGCATGGTCGGCCAGGAGCTCGGCCTGCCCGAGGAGATCGTCCAGCGCCAGCCGTTCCCCGGCCCGGGCCTGGGCATCCGCATCGTCGGCGAGGTCACCAAGGAGCGCCTGGACCTGCTGCGCGAGGCCGACGCCATCGCCCGCCACGAGCTGACCGCGGCCGGCCTGGACCGCGAGATCTGGCAGTGCCCGGTCGTCCTGCTCGCGGACGTCCGCAGCGTCGGCGTCCAGGGCGACGGCCGCACCTACGGCCACCCGATCGTGCTGCGCCCCGTCTCCTCCGAGGACGCCATGACCGCGGACTGGACGCGCATGCCGTACGAGGTCCTCGCCCGGATCTCGACCCGCATCACCAACGAGGTCAAGGACGTCAACCGCGTCGTCCTGGACTGCACGAGCAAGCCCCCGGGCACCATCGAGTGGGAGTAGTCCCCGCCCGTACGTGACGAAGCCGCCGCCCCCCACCGTGGGCGGCGGCTTCGCCGTTCCTCTGGCCAGTTGCGGGCCCCGCGGGTACCTTGCGCCGCGAACCGACCGAGGAGGGGACCGCCATGCAGCCGGACCGGCTCGAATCCGTGCGCCCCGGCCCCGTGCGCCCCGGCCCCGTGCCCGTGGACCGGCTGCGCTTCGAGCTGCCGCCCGTCCACGACGACCCGGCGCAGGAGCGAGCGCACCGCAAGGAGCGCCTCGCCGGTGCGCTGCGGCTGTTCGCCCGGCTCGGCTACGAGGAGGGCGTCGCCGGGCACGTCACCGCCCGGGACCCCGAGTACGACGACTGCTACTGGGTGAACCCCTTCGGCCGGGCGTCGGCCACCCTGACAGCCGGCGAACTGCTCCTCGTCGACGGGGACGGGCGGGTCCTGCAGGGGGAGCGGCGGGTCAACGAGCTGGCCTTCGCCGTGCACGCGGCCGTGCACCGGGCCCGGCCCGAGGTCGTGGCCGTGGTCCGCGCGTACGCCCCGTACGGCAGGGCGCTCGCTGCGCTCGGCGAACTCCTCGCCCCGATCACCCAGGAGGCCTGCGCCTTCTACGAGGACCACGCCCTCGTCGACGCGTACACGCACGGCGCCGGCGACGCCGAGGAGTGCCGCCTGATCGCCCGCGCGCTCGGCCCGTACAAGGCGCTGATCCTGCGCAACCACGGGCTGCTGACGGTCGGGGGCTCCGTGGACGCGGCGGCCTGGTGGTTCGTCGCTGCGGAGCGGGCCGCGCAGGTGCAGCTGATCGCGCGGGCCGCCGGCAAGCCGGTGCCCGTCGACCACCGCAGCGCGCTCGCCGCCCGGGAGCGGTTCGGCACGGACCTCGCGGCCTGGGTCAGCTACCAGCCCCTGCGGCAGTCCGTCGCGTAGGACGTCCGGCGGGAGGTCCGGCAGGACGTCCGGCGGGACGTCCGGCGGGACGCACGGCGGGACGTCCGGCGGGTGGGCCGTGCGGGTGACGTCAACATCATGAACGGACAATCACCTGCTCTGACATCGTGCGCAATCCGGAGCACTGCCGCAGTGGTGCACAATTCGCTGGCATTGCACCGTAGTTCAGAGAGGCGGCAGGCACGTGGCTGTCCAACAGATCCCCCGAAGCACCCACGGCGGCGCCTGCACCTGCGACGACTGCCCGCACGGCGCGCAGGAGGGGCACCGGCGCGCGGTCGCCGCGTTCCTGGAGAAGCGGGACGAGTTCGCCGCCGGGCAGGGGCTGCCGGCCGCGGTGGCCCGCTCCGCCGGCGCCTCCCGGCAGTGGGTCTCCGACGAGCTGACCCTCTCGGCCCGCACCGTCGCCGACCGCGGCCGCGAGGCCGGCAACTCCTGGCTGTACCTGTTCTCCCGGCGGGCGGTGCTCGCCGTGTGGGTCGCGGCCGGGGTGCTGCTGCTGGCGCAGGTCGGCACCGCGCTCGGCACCGGCTGGTCCGCGGCCCGCACCGCCGGGCTGCTGGCGGCCGTGGTCCTGGCCGGGCTGCTCACCGCCGCCGCACGCGCCCAGCCGGTGCGCGGCGGGCTGCTCGCCCCGCTGGTCGGGGAGGACAACCGGCTGTCCACCTCGAAGACGGTGCCGAGCGCCTGGCTGCTGCTGACCGCGTTCGCCGCGCTGCTGCCCGCGCTGCAGCTGGCGGCCTCCCCGCACGGGCCGCATCGGCGCGCGCTGTACGAGGGCCTCGCGCTGGAGCAGGCCCTGCCACTGCTGACGGTGGTGGCCCTCACCTCGGCGGTGGCGGTGCTGGTGCGCCGGGTGGTGACCGTACGGATCCTGGGCCAGCGGCTGCAGAAGCTGCCGGCGGACCGGCCGCGCGGGGCGGACCTGCTCACCGACGACGCGGGCCGCGGCAGCTTCCCCGACGCGCAGTACGTGCTGGTCTCCACGGTGGTGCTGGCCTACGCGGCGGTGACCCTGGCCAGGTTCCCCGACCGGCTGCCGCGGCTGCCGTGGGCGCTGGCGGTGCTGGTGGCGCTGTCGGCGGCGGTGTACCTGGCGGCGAAGTACGCGGAGGTGACCCGTCCGCTGGTGCTGTCGGTGGTCCGCAGACGCGAGCCCGGCGACCTCGACGCGGCGATCCGGCCGGGCGACGACATCGAGATCCGGGGGGTCGGCTTCGTCCCGCCCGGGGCGCAGACGCCGGAGATGCTCGCGCGGCTGGTGGTGCGGATCGGAGCGGTGCACGTGCACGTGCCGCTGGTCCCGGTGGCGGGCGGGTTCACCAACCCCTCGGACGCGGTGCTGACCGTACCGGTCCCGGCGGAAGTGGAACCGGGGCGCGTGGAAGTCCAGGTGGTCACGGCGGCCGGAGTGGAATCCAACCGCTGCACCGTCGACGTGGCCGAATGAAGCGGGTAGACATGGGGGCGTGACCCGAACCGACGTTCCCGAAGCACACCCGGCCGCGGCCCCCACCCTGCGGGAGAAGGCCGCCCGGTACGCGCTCCTGCCGCTGCGGATCTTCCTGGGCGTGACCTTCGTCTACGCGGGCCTGGACAAGCTGACCGACCCCGCGTTCCTGTCCGCCACCGGCAGCGGCTCCATCGGCGAGCTGATGCACGGCGTCCGCGACACCTCCGCCGTCCCCGCCCTGGTGGACCTGGCCCTGCTCTCGCCCGTCGGCTTCGCCGTCCTGCTGGCCATCGGGGAGATCGCGGTGGGCCTGGGCGTCCTCGCCGGGCTGCTGACCCGGCTCGCCGCCGCCGGCGGGGCGCTGATCTCGCTCAGCCTGTGGCTCACGGTGTCCTGGCAGGTGTCCCCGTACTACTACGGCAACGACCTGGCCTACCTGATGGCCTGGCTCCCGCTGGTCCTCGCCGGCGCCCCCGACTACTCGCTCGACTCCCTCATCCGGTCCCGCCGCTCGGAGCGGTCCGCGCGGTCGGCGCCGTAGGCGGGGTCCGACAGGCTCCGGCGGTCGCGCCGCACCGCGTAGGTCACCATCCCGACGAACGAGGCCAGGACCAGCCCGCCCGCCGCCATGGGGACGACGAGGAACCAGGGCAGGTCGGCCTCGCCGGTCGCGTCGAGCAGGTACAGCACGCCCGCGGCCGTCAGGACCAGGCCCGCGATCAGCCGTCCCGGCTGGAACTCATGACGCCGCACGGGCCACCTCCACCTGTCCCACACCCGCGTGCAGGTGCAGCTCGATCGTTCCGCCGGCCTCGGTGCCGGCGGCCGGCTTCAGCGTCTCCTGCTGGGTTTCGCCGCCGCTCTTGATGCGTACGTCCCGGCTGTCGTCGCCGGGCAGCCTGATGTCGCCGAGCTTGACGGAGACGTCCGCCTGCGCGGTGACCTCGCGGGGCACGACCACCTTCAGGCGGCCCGCCCCGATCTCGGCGTGCACGGTCAAGGTGGTGCCCTTGGGGACGTCCAGGCGGCTCAGGTCGAGGGTGGCGAGCCCCGTGCCGGACTCGTAGCGCGGCTTGACGTCGGCCACCGCGGCCGGCCGCCACTCCACGTACTGCCAGTCCGTGCCGACCTCGCGGGGCAGCGCGGAGGCCCCGGCCAGCAGCCCGGCCGTGATCATCGCCAGCAGTACCGTCCCGAAGCCGGTGCGTCCCTTGACCGAGCTGACCGCCAGGCCCAGCCCGAAGACCGCCAGGGCCGAGGCCAGCCCGATCTGGAGCGCGTGCGAGAGCGTGCTGCCCTGCCAGACCGAAGCGGTCGCGGCGGCCCCGGCCAGCACCGCCAGCACGAACACCCGGCCGCCGATCCCGGAGCCGTCCGGCCTCCGCAGGGCTCCCGTTCCCCGGCCGGAGACGGACGTGCCCGCGCCCCGGCCGCCCGCCGCATCCGCCGCGGCAGCCGCGGCGTCGTCATATGCGGCGGGCCCCCACAGGTAGCCGCTCGCCCCGACCGGGCCCGTGGTGCCGTCCTTGACCAGCGGGTCCCGCCACCACGACGGGCTGCCGGGCGCCGGCGGGGCCTTCGTCTCCGGCGGCGCCGGACTGCCGCCGCCGCCCGCCTGGGGCTCCGCCTCGGGCGCCGGGGCGTGCCGGTGGCGCTGGGACCAGTACGCGGCCCCGCCCAGCGCGAGGACCACCAGGACGGAGAAGGCCGCCAGCCCCCCGTTGTCCAGCATCGAAAGGAACAGCGCGCACCCGACCAGCGCCGCGAACACCGCGGCCAGGGTGGCCCCTTCGACCCGGCCGGTCAGCATCTTCTTCGCCTCGCTGTCCTCCTCGCCCTCCACGGGCAGCAGCAGCCAGGCGAAGCCGTAGAAGATCAGGCCGACGCCGCCGGTGACGGCGAGGACGCCGAGCACGATCCGGAAGACCACCGGGTCCAGGTCGAAGTACCGGCCCAGGCCCCCGCACACGCCGGCGAGGACCTTGTCGCGCTTGCTGCGGCGCAGGGGCGGCCGGTCTGCGCCGCGATCGGTGCCGCGGTCGGACGTCCGGTCGGTGCCGCGGTCGGTGGCCCGCCCGTCCCGGGCTGCCTGCGGCGGGGAGTCGTGCTTGGTCATGGGTCCATGGTGGCGGGCCGTCCGGCCCCGCGGCATCGGGCCCTACCCTGGGACAACCCTGATATCCCCCGCTCCGATCTGGGGGGATGCCCTGATGCCCGGCGCCCGCGGCCCGTGTGACCATCAGTGACATGCCCGTTCCCGCCGCCCCGCGCACCCCGCACGCCCAGGACCCCGACGAAGCGCCACCGCGCAAGCTCTACCGCAGCGCCGACGGCCGCATGCTCGGCGGTGTGGCGCGCGGCCTCGCCGGTCACCTCGGGCTCCCGGTCATCTGGGTCCGGCTCGCCTTCCTCGGCCTGTTCATGTGGGGCGACGGGCTCGGCGTCCTGCTCTACGCCGCGTTCTGGGTCTTCGTACCGCTCGGCGTCGGCGGCCGCACCGCCGACCGCTCCTTCTTCGAGACCCTGTCCGACGGCAGCCGCCGCCTGCGCAAACCCGCCAAGGGCCAGATCACCGCGCTCGTCGCGCTGTGCATCGGCGCAGGGATCTTCATCGCCAAGGTCCAGGCGGGCGGCGCCTCCGGCCGGTACGTGTGGCCCACCCTGCTCGTCGGCGCCGGCGTCGTCCTCGTGTGGCGGCAGGCCGACAACGCCCGCCGCGCCCACTGGGGCCCCACCGCCGACGGCAACCGGCGCATGTTCCAACTAGCCCGCTCCCTGGCCGGCGTGGCGCTCGTCGGCGTCGGCCTGACCGTCTTCATGGTCGTGCGCGGCTCCGCCGCCCAGCTCGGCAACGTCCTCACCGCCGCCCTCGCCGTCCTCGTCGGCATCGCCCTGCTCGCCGGACCTTGGCTGATCCGGATGACCCAGGACCTGTCCGAGGAGCGCCTGATGCGCATCCGCGCCCAGGAGCGCGCCGAGGTCGCCGCCCACGTCCACGACTCCGTCCTGCACACCCTCACCCTGATCCAGCGCAACGCCGAGGACGTCGGCGAGGTCCGGCGCCTGGCCCGGGCTCAGGAGCGCGAGCTGCGCAACTGGCTGTACAAGCCCGAGGGCACCGGCAAGGACGAGGCCGAGGAGCCCGCCACCCTCGCCGAGGCCGTCAAGAAGGCCGCCGCCGAGGTGGAGGACCACCACGGGGTCCCGATCGAGGTCGTCGTGGTGGGCGACTGCCCCCTCGACGAGAAGCTGGGCGCGCAGATGCAGGCCGCGCGCGAGGCAATGGTCAACGCCGCCAAGTACGGTGGCGAGGGCGGCCCGGTGCAGGTGTACGCCGAGGTGGAGGGGGCCACGGTCTTCGTGTCCGTACGGGACCGGGGGCCGGGCTTCGACATCGACGCGGTACCGGACGACCGCATGGGCGTACGAGAATCGATCATCGGCCGGATGCAGCGCAACGGCGGGACCGCACGGCTGCGGTCCGCGCCCGACGGCGGCACGGAAGTCGAGCTGGAGATGGAGAGGGCGGCGAGGGCGGCATGACGGAGCAGAACGCAGACGCGCAGGCGCAGGGAGCGGGGCAGGGGCAGGCGCAGGCGGCGGAGCGGCGGGTCCGCGTCGTCCTCGTCGACGACCACCGGATGTTCCGCGCGGGCGTCCAGGCCGAGATCGGCGAGACCGACCGCACCGGCGTCGAGGTCGTCGGCGAGGCGGCCGACGTCGACCAGGCCGTCACCGTCATCACCGCGACCCGCCCCGAGGTGGTCCTGCTCGACGTGCACCTGCCCGGCGGCGGCGGGGTCGAGGTGCTGCGGCGCTGCGCCCCGCTGATGGCGGCGGCCGAGCGCCCGGTGCGCTTCCTCGCCCTGTCGGTGTCGGACGCCGCCGAGGACGTCATCGGGGTCATCCGCGGCGGCGCCCGGGGGTACGTCACCAAGACCATCACCGGCGCCGACCTGGTGGACTCGGTCTTCCGGGTGCAGGACGGCGACGCGGTGTTCTCGCCGCGCCTGGCCGGCTTCGTCCTCGACGCGTTCGCCTCGACCGATGCGCCGCCGGTCGACGAGGACCTGGACCGGCTGACCCAGCGCGAGCGCGAGGTGCTGCGGCTGATCGCCCGCGGCTACGCGTACAAGGAGATCGCCAAGCAGCTGTTCATCTCCGTGAAGACGGTCGAGTCGCACGTCTCGGCGGTCCTGCGCAAGCTGCAGCTGTCGAACCGGCACGAGCTGACCCGCTGGGCGACGGCGCGCCGCCTGGTCTGATCGACCGGCGGTCCGGCCCTTGTGATCCACGCCGCAGGGCCGCGGGGGAACCCGGGCGGGCCGCGCCGCCCTCTAGGGGGGCGTGATGAGCTTGACCGGGACCCCCTTGTTCGTGACGGCGATCGCCCTCGCGGTGATCGCCGTGGTGCTGCCGCTGGCCGTGTGGACCAGGCTGCGCGGCCCCGTGGCCGTGCGCGTCGTGCTGCGCGGCCTGATGGTGGTCTTCGCCCAGGTCACGGCCGTCGCCCTGGTGTTCCTCGCGGTGAACCGGGACATGAACTTCTACGCCTCCTGGGGCGACCTGATGGGTACCGGGAAGTACGTGACGGCCGCCCCCGACCTCGGCCCGGACGGCAAGGGCGGCAAGAAGGTCGAGGCGGCGCCGAAGGTGCTCCAGGAGTTCCACCCGGTGGAGGGCGTCGGCGGCCGGGTGCGGAAGACCGAGCTCGACGGCAAGATCTCCGGGGTCAAGGGCGACGTCATGGTGTGGACGCCGCCGCAGTACGACGACCCGGCCTTCAAGGACAAGAAGTTCCCGGTCGTCGAGCTGATCCCGGGCATCCCCGGCACCGGCAAGTCCTGGTTCCAGGGCCTGCACGCCCACGAGGTGCTGGAGCCGCTGATGAAGAGCGGCAAGGTGGCGCCGTTCATCCTGGTCTCGCCGCGCGCCATGCTGCTCGGCAACGCCGACACCGGCTGCGCCAACATCCCCGGCAAGGTCAACGCGGACAGCTGGTTCAGCGTCGACGTCCGCAAGATGGTCACCGACAACTTCCGCGTCTCCGACGATGCCCGCACCTGGGGCGTCGCCGGGTACTCGGCGGGCGCTTACTGCGCCGCCAAACTGGCGATCGCCCACCCCGACCGCTACAGCGCGGCCGTCTCGCTCTCGGGCTACAACGACCCGGGCCAGGAGCCCTCCTCGCTGGTCGCCCAGGACCCGGAGCTGCGCCGCACCCACAACCTCAAGAGCGTGCTGCAGACCCAGCCCGCACCGCCCGCGGTCGCGCTGTGGATGTCGGGCGCCGAGCAGGACGGCTACCTGTCCGGCATGGACCTCAAGGCCCTCGCGAAGAACCCGACCACGGTGCACGCGGAGAAGGTCGTCGGCGGCCACAACCTCGAGTCGTGGTCGAAGCAGCTGCCGCAGACCTTCGGCTGGCTGACCTCGGTCGTGAAGTTGCCGTAGCCGGTGTCGGCGGGCGGCCCGCGGCCGTCGCCGTCACGCCGGCCGGGCCGCGCCCGCCCACGGCATGGAGTCGATCGGCGCGACGCGGACCGTCGAGCCCGGGTGCGGCGCGTGGATCATCTGGCCGTTGCCGATGTACAGCCCGACGTGCGTGACCCCGGAGTAGAAGAACACCAGGTCGCCGGGGGCCAGCCGGTCGCGGGAGACGCGCTGGCCGGCGTTGATCTGGGTGTAGGTGGTGCGGGGCAGGGAGACCCCGGCCGAGCGCCAGGCCGCCTGGGTCAGTCCGGAGCAGTCGAAGGCGTTCGGGCCGGTCGCGCCCCAGACGTACGGCTTGCCGATCGCCCCGTAGGCGAAGGCGACGGCGCGGGAGGCGCGCGAGCCGTCCGAGGGCGGGGCCGCGGGGGCCGCGCCGCGCGGACCGGTGGCGGCCGGCGGGGCGGCGCCGCCGGCCGACCGCGCCTCGTACGCGGCGCGCTCCTCGGCGGTGAGCCTGGCCAGCAGCTGCTTGGCGGTCGCGAGCTTGCCCTCGACGGTGGCCTTGTACGCGGCGAGCTCCCCCTCCCGCTCGCGCAGGTCGGCGAGGCGCCCGGCCGCCGCGTCCCGCAGCTGGCCGACCTCCTCGAGCTGACGGCGTACGGAGGCGATCTCGGCGGCGTTGCGGTCGCCGGTCCGCGTCAGGAAGGAGGCCCGGTCCAGGTAGTCCTGCGGGTCGTCGGCGAGCGCGAGGGAGGTGGCGGGCCCCAGACCGCCGCTGCGGTACTGGCCGGCCGCGAGCGAGCCGAGGACCCTGCGGGCGGTGTTGAGGCGGTCGGTCCTGCGGGCGCTCTCGTCGCGCAGCCCGTTCAGCGCGCGCTGTGCCTCGTCGGCCTTCTCCTTCGCCCCGTTGTACCGCTCGGCGGCGGCCTCGGCCTCCTCGTAGAGCCGGTCGACCTCCGCCTTGACCTGGGCGGGCGTCTGCTGCGGGTCGGCCTGGGAGGTGCCTTCGAACGCGGTGGCGGTGGCAGCGCCCGCCAGGGCGAGGGTGGTGGCGGCGGTGCGTACGGTGCCGCCGCGGAGCGGGCGCTGCCGGGGCTTTCGATGACTGGCCACGAGGGCCTCACATCCTTCCTCCGTCGGGGGCGGGCCTGGAGGAGGACGCTAGACCGCGGGGTAACGGCCGGATGACGAAATGATCGTAAGTGCCCCGACGTGACCGGATGTGTTGGTTCCGGATCAGTGCCAGAGGGTGGCGATGAAGATATTGACCACGGTCAGTCCGCCGACCGCGCCGAACGCCGCCTTCTCCACCCGCTCCTCGTCGCGCTTGACGTAGACGAGGGCGAGGACCACGAAGAGGACGGCGAGCTTCACGCCGATCTTGATGTGGTTCAGGCTGCCGCCGTCCATCTCGCGGAAGCCGACCAGCAGGACGCCGGTGACGAGCATCGTCAGCGCACCGTGCAGCATCGCCGGCACGAAGCGGGCGGTGCCGGCGCTCATCGCCTTCATCTGGGTCAGGAAGCCGCCGAGGAGGGAGGCGATCCCGATGATGTGCAAGGCGACGAAGGCGTTGATGAGTGCGTCCATGCCGTCGAGCGTACGGGGGCCGCTGCTCAGCCCAGGAAGCGGGTCAGCTCCTCCACGACGGCCTCGGGCCGCTCCTCGGGGAGGTAGTGGCCGGCGCCGTCGACGCGGACGACGCGGGTGTCCGTGCCGAGCTCCGGCACGGCCGTCACCAGGCGCTCGTAGTTGCTGTGCTCGCCGCCGAGGGCCAGGATCGGCGCGGTCACGGGGGCGTAGCCGGCGAGGTCCGCGATGTCCTGGGGGAAGGCCCGGTACCAGGCGTTGCCGGCCCGGATCGCGTCCGGCTCGTCGTAGGCGCGGGCGTAGACCCGGCGGGCGTGGTCGTCGATGGCGTCCCCGCCGGGGGCCATGGCGCCGAACAGCCAGTCCAGCAGGAGCCGGGAGCGCCCGGCGAGCAGCTGCTCGGGCAGACCCTCCACCTGGTTGAAGGCGAACCACCACAGGTGGAAGGCCCCCTCGCGGGGGATCAGCGGCAGTTCCGCCCACCGCGGCTCGGGGTGCGAGACGTCGAGGAGGGCGATCTTGCGGGTGGCCTCGGGGTGGTTCGCGGCGAAGGCGTAGGCCACCATCGCGCCGATGTCGTGGCCGACGACGTGCGCGGACTCGATGCCGAGCCGGCCGAGCAGCCGGCGGACGTCGCCGGCGAGGGTCTTCTTGTCGTAGCCGTCGGCGGGCTTGCCGGAGCCGCCCATGCCGCGCAGGTCGACGGCGATCACGCGGTGGCGGGCGGCGAGGGCGGGCAGCACCTTGCGCCACTGCCACCAGGTCTGCGGCCAGCCGCCGAGCAGGACCAGGGGCTCGCCGCTGCCGCCCTCGACGTAGTGCAGGCGGACGCCGTCGAGCTCGGCGTGGCGGCTGGTGAAGCCGCCGTCGAGGGAGGCGGCGAGGGCGGCGTCGTCGAGGGCGGTGTCGTCGAGGGGGGTCTCGGGCATGGGGTGTCCTCCCGTGGGGCGGCGCCGGGGCTGCCGGCGCGCGGCTAATCATTCGAAGATCTCGTACGATCGCCGACTGTACGAGATCTTCGAATGATCCGGCAAGGGGGCGGCCCGACCTCAGTACAGTGAGGGCATGGCCGCCGCTGCTGAGCTGACCCACCCCGACGCCGACCGCCTCGAACTGGCCGAGGTGCTCGCGGCCCTCGGACACCCCGTCCGGCTGGAGATCGTCCGCAAGCTCGCCTCCGGTGCCGAGTCCTACTGCGGCGAGGTGGTCCCGGACCTGCCCCGCTCGAGCGTCACGCACCACCTGAAGACGCTCCGCGAGAGCGGCGTGATCTGCCAGCGCCCCCAGGGCCGCAAGCTCTACCTCACCCTGCGCCGCGACGACCTGGAGCGGCGCTTCCCGGGCCTGCTGGAGCTCGTCCTCGCCTGACGCCGGTGGCGGGCGAGGTGGCTGATGTGTGATGTGACCCAAGTTCTTCCGGTCCGGGACCGGGTGTCCGTCCGGCCCCCTAGACTCGGAAGGCGATGAGCAGCCTCTTTGACGACAGCTTCCTGGCGGACCTCACCCCCTCCGACGAGGTCCCGCCGCCGCCCGAGGAGTACGAGGAAGAGCCCGCCCCGGAGCCGGGCGCGGACGACCTCTTCGAGGGCCACTTCGACCTGCCCATGAGCGGCGACGCGTACTACCGCGACGGCAGCCCGAAGCCGGTCATCGACCCGGCGGCCCTGCTGGACGGGCTGAACGAGCAGCAGCGCGCCGCCGTCGTCCACGCCGGCTCCCCGCTGCTGATCGTGGCCGGCGCCGGCTCCGGCAAGACCCGCGTGCTGACCCACCGCATCGGCCACCTGCTCGCCGCCCGCGGCGTCCACCCCGGCCAGATCCTGGCGATCACCTTCACCAACAAGGCCGCCGCCGAGATGAAGGAGCGCGTCGAGGGCCTGGTGGGCCCCCGCGCGAACGCCATGTGGGTCTCCACCTTCCACAGCGCGTGCGTGCGCATCCTGCGCCGCGAGTCCAAGCGGCTCGGCTTCACCTCGTCGTTCTCGATCTACGACGCGGCCGACTCCAAGCGCCTCATGGTGCTCGTCTGCCGGGACCTGGACCTGGACCCGAAGAAGTTCCCGCCCAAGTCCTTCAACGCCAAGATCTCGAACCTCAAGAACGAGCTCATCGACGAGGACGCCTTCGCCGCCCAGGCCGCCGACGGCTTCGAGAAGACCCTCGCCCAGGCGTACGCGATGTACCAGGGGCGGCTGCGCGAGGCCAACGCGCTCGACTTCGACGACATCATCATGACCACCGTCCACCTGCTCCAGGCGTTCCCGGACGTCGCCGAGCACTACCGGCGGCGCTTCCGGCACGTCCTCGTCGACGAGTACCAGGACACCAACCACGCCCAGTACACGCTCGTGCGCGAGCTCGTGGGCACCGGCTACCCGGACCTGCCGCCGGCCGAGCTGTGCGTGGTCGGTGACGCCGACCAGTCGATCTACGCCTTCCGCGGCGCGACCATCCGCAACATCCTCCAGTTCGAGGAGGACTACACGGACGCGACGACGATCCTGCTGGAGCAGAACTACCGCTCCACGCAGACCATCCTCTCCGCCGCCAACGCCGTCATCGAGCGCAACGAGAACCGCCGCGCCAAGAACCTGTGGACCGAGGCCGGCTCCGGCGCCGTCATCACCGGCTACGTCGCCGACACCGAGCACGACGAGGCGCAGTTCGTCGCCGACGAGATCGACCGGCTCACCGACGCGGGCGACGCCAAGGCGGGCGACGTCGCGATCTTCTACCGGACGAACGCGCAGTCCCGCGTGTTCGAGGAGGTCTTCATCCGGGTCGGCCTGCCCTACAAGGTCGTCGGCGGCGTCCGCTTCTACGAGCGCAAGGAGGTCCGCGACATCCTCGCGTACCTGCGCGTCCTGGCGAACCCCGAGGACAACGTCCCGCTGCGCCGGATCCTGAACGTGCCCAAGCGCGGCATCGGCGAGCGCGCCGAGGCGATGATCGACGCCCTCGCCCTGCGCGAGAAGATCACCTTCCCGCAGGCGCTGCGGCGCGTGGACGAGGCGTACGGGATGGCCGCGCGCTCCACCAACGCGGTGAAGCGGTTCAACGTGCTGATGGACGAGCTGCGCACGATCGCCGAATCGGGCGCCGGGCCCGCCGTGGTGCTCGAAGCGGTGCTGGAGCGCACCGGCTACCTCGCCGAGCTCCAGGCCTCCACCGACCCGCAGGACGAGACGCGGATCGAGAACCTCCAGGAGCTCGCGGCCGTCGCGCTCGAGTTCGAGCAGGCGCGCGGTGAGGAAGCCGCGGCAGCTGTGCCCGGCGCCGCGGGCGGAACCCTCGCCGAGTTCCTGGAGCAGGTCGCACTCGTCGCCGACTCCGACCAGATCCCCGACGAGGACACGGAAGGCACCGGCGTCATCACGCTGATGACCCTGCACACCGCCAAGGGCCTGGAGTTCCCGGTGGTCTTCCTGACCGGCATGGAGGACGGGGTCTTCCCGCACATGCGGGCCCTGGGCCAGACCAAGGAGCTGGAGGAGGAGCGGCGCCTGGCGTACGTCGGCATCACGCGTGCGCGCGAGCGGCTCTACCTGACCCGCTCCGCGATGCGCAGTGCGTGGGGCACCCCCTCGTACAACCCGCCGTCGCGGTTCCTGGAGGAGATCCCGGCGCAGTACCTGGAGTGGAAGCGCACGGGCGCGGCGCAGAAGCCGGCCGGCCCGATGCGCTCCGGATCCGGCTCGGGGTACGGCTCGGGCAAGGCCTCGTTCGGCACCTCGCCGGAGGCCTTCCTGTCCTCCTCCCGTACGCGCACGGGCCCGTCCGGGTTCGCGACGCGCCGGGCCGCCGACAAGCCGGTCATCGCCCTGACGGTGGGGGACCGGGTCACGCACGACCAGTTCGGGCTGGGCACCGTCATGGAGGTCAGGGGCGCCGGCGCGGACGCCCAGGCCACCATCGACTTCGGCGACGACAAGCCCAAGCGCCTGCTGCTGCGCTACGCGCCGGTGCAGAAGCTGTAGCCGATTTTCGGCGGCCGGTGCAGCGCGGCCGCTGCACCTATGGCGAAGCCCGGGCCGTGGCGGCCCGGGCTTCGCCATAGGCGGGGGAGGAGCGCAGGGATCAGGTCGGGTCCAGGCCGTGGTTGCGGAGCCAGGCCTGGGGGTCGACCGCGGAACCGCCGCCGGGGTGGACCTCGAAGTGCAGGTGCGGGCCGGTGGAGTTGCCCGAGTTGCCGGAGTACGCGATGACGTCGCCGGCCTTGACCTTCCCGGACCGGATCTTGGTGCTGCTCAGGTGGCAGTACCAGGTCTCGGTGCCGTCGGGGGAGGTCACTATGGCCATGTTGCCGTAGGCGCTGTTCCACTGGGTGCGCACGGTGCCGTCGGTGGCCGCCATGACGGGGGTTCCGTAGCCGACGGGGAAGTCGATGCCGGTGTGCACCGACATCCACATGCCGCCGGCCTGGCCGAAGCTGGCACTGAGGCCGTGCTGGGAGACGGGCAGGGCGAACTTGGGGCGGGCCGCCTCCTTGGCCGCTTCCTCCTCCGCCTTGCGCTTGCGCTCCTCGTCCTGGCGCTGGCGCAGGTCGATGCGCTCCTGGGTGCGGCTCGCGCGGTCCGCGAAGTCGCCCGCGTCGGCGCTGAGCGCCTGGAGCTGGGTGTCGAGCTTGTTGTTGGCCGCGACGGGCTTGACGGAGGCCGGGTCGGGCGCGGCCATCGTCGTCGTGTCCTCGGCCGGCTTGTCGGCGCCCGTGAGCCCGCCGACGGAGGCGGCCGCGACACCGGCCACGCCCATCACGCAGGCCGAGGGCACGGCCACGGTCAGCAAGGCGGAACGCTTCGCCGGGGACTTGCGGCGGCTTCCGGCGGCTGGGGGCGCGCCCTTGCTCCCGGCCCGGCGCGAGGCCCGCGGGGCGGCGGGGGCAGTGGCCGACGGGGTGACGGGCATGGCCTGCGTGGGCAGGTCGTGCACGACGGGGGCGTCGTCCTCCGCCTCGACGTCCTCGTCGCCGAGGGACTGGAAGACGGCCGTCTCGGTGTAGGAGTCGGCGTCGGAGCCGAGGGAACCGGCGTCGTACTCGTACTGGTTCTCGTACCCGTTCTCGTTCTCGTACTCGAACGAGAAGGCCTGGGTCTGCTGCTGATCCTGCGGAACCTGCTCCTGGGAGAACTGCTCCTGGGCGAACTGCTCCTGCGGGACGGTGTTCCAGGCGGTGGCGTCGTACGCGCCCGTCTCGGTGCCGGTGGTGCCGTACCCCGGCATCGCCCACTGGCCGGTGCTCTGGTCGTAGCCGAAGCCGGCGGCCGTGGCCTGGAAGTCGGTGCTCTGCACGGTCCAGGAGCCGGTGTCCTCGGGGACGCCCTGGGCGGGAACGGTCGAGAGGTAGCCGCTGCCGTCCTGCGGGTAGTTCTCCTGCGGAACCGTGTTCCAGGCGGTGGCGTCGTAAGTGCCGGTCCCGTAGGGCTCGTACGAACCGTAGGCCTCATACGAACCATGCGAGGCGTAGTCGTACCCCTGTCCCTGCGTTTCATAGGAAACGAAGGCAGAATCGCCAGCGAAAGTGGTGGTGGAAAGGCCGTCGTACCCGGAATCGGGATACAGGCCCGACGAGGGGCGGTCGTTCACCAACTTCTCTTTCGCCTCGGCAGTGGGGGCCTGGGTGGCCAGGGTGAGGGGGTTCCCTGGGGAGAGCAGTGGCGTGACTGTACCCGGCGGTCACAGGCGACGACAATCTTCGGGCGGCTTCCGGTTGAGCGGAACCGGGCATTCGGCCGCCTTTCGGTCGCCGCGATGCCCAGCCTTGGCCTTGAGTTCGAAATTCGTTCGAGTGTCGGCCGGTTGGAGTTCAGGCGACGGAAGCGGTGTCCGACGGCGGCTCGACGGCGCTCGGACCGGGCCCGTCGAGGGCCCGCCGGACCGCCGCCGTGACGGCGGGATGGGCGGCCAGCGCGAGGTGTCCGATGCCCGTGACCAGGATGTTCTCCGCCTGCAGGTCCGGATGTTCGAGGCGGGCGGTACCGGTCGGGTCCATCAGCTCGTCGAACTCGCTCCAGAACGCCACGCACCGGGTCCGGCAGCCGGGCGCGGGCGAGCGCAGCTCCGCCATCACCTCGGAATCCGGGCGGACCTGGCGGACGAGGGGGTGGGCGTCCATGAAGGGGGCGACGCGCGTACCGGAATGCGGAGTGCCCAGGGTGACGAGGGTGCGGATGCGGGCGTCGCCGCCGAGGCGCTGGACGTAGTACCGCCCGACCAGCCCGCCCAGGCTGTGGCCCACCAGGTCGACCTGCTCCCGCCCGGTGCGCTCGCAGAGCTCCTCGACCCGCCGGGCCAGATGGCGGGCGGCGCTGCGCAGGTCGCGGGTGAAGGGCGAGTAGTTGTACGCCTCCACCTGCCGCAGGCCGTCCGCGGCGAGGGCGCGGCGCAGCACGACGAAGACGGACCGGTTGTCACTGAACCCGTGCAGCAGCAGCACGGGCGGCCGCGCACCCCGGGCCGCAACCGGGGGCCTCTCCTGCCGGACCCCGGTCGGGTAGTGCAGCAGATGCGCCCCGAACAGCACCGCCTCGAGCACCCCGGCCCGCACCGCGGCCCCGGAAACGGGCACGGCAAGCCCCATGGAAGCCTCCCCCCGGACAATGTGGACCGCGCGGCCCCGCGGAGCCGCCGGGCCGCGCCGCCGTGCCGTGCGGCTGCCGGTACGGTGGCGCGGCGCTCCCGGTGCGGCTCCCCTGGCGGTGAATCAGCGCCGTCTCACGTGTGATTTCCCCCTCGTGGTTGACCGCGAAACGGCGGTGTGCGCGATGCTGTACTTAACGTTCGTTCACTCGGGAGGCAGTGCGATGGGTGTGACCGGTCCGATCCGTGTGGTGGTGGCCAAGCCGGGTCTCGACGGCCACGACCGCGGCGCGAAGGTGATCGCGCGCGCCCTGCGGGACGCGGGCATGGAGGTCATCTACACGGGCCTGCACCAGACCCCCGAGCAGATCGTGGACACCGCCATCCAGGAGGACGCCGACGCGATCGGCCTGTCGATCCTCTCGGGCGCCCACAACACCCTGTTCGTCCGGGTCCTGGAACTCCTGAAGGAGCGCGACGCGGAGGACATCAAGGTCTTCGGCGGCGGCATCATCCCGGACGACGACATCGCCCCCCTGAAGGAAAAGGGTGTGGCCGAAATCTTCACCCCGGGCGCGACGACAACGTCCATCGTGGACTGGGTCCGCGAAAACATCGCCCGCCAGTAACCCACCGCCGCACCTCCGGCCTCGCGGCCGCACGGGCGCACGGGCGCACGGCGGGATGTCCCGAACCGTGCGCGGTGTCCGGCATTTCCGGTTCCGCGGCACATCCGGCCTCGCCGGCGTCACCGGGGTCCGGTCTTTCCGGCTGCGGCGCCCCCGGAAGCGGCGCCGCACGGGCGCACGGCGGGATGCCCCGGACCGTGCGCCGCGGTCCGGCATTTCCGGATTCGGCGGCGCCGGCCACCCACCCCAGCCCCGCCGGCGTTTGAGGCGCAGGGGCACGGGGCGGCGCCTCCGGGGCCTCAGGCGGCCGGGGCCAGCTCGACCCGCATCGCGGCCCGCAACCGCAGCGTGGCCGCGAGCCGCTGGAACGCCTCCCCCCAATACCCCACGGCCCCCGCCTCGACATCGCCCCCGCCACCACCACCGGCATCCACCGGCCCCCCGGCCCCCGCGGCGGCGAGCCCCTCCAACCGCCCGGCCTCCGCAGGATCCAGGCACCGCTCGGCCAGCCCCATCACCCCGCTGAAACTCCACGGGTAGCTCCCCGCCTCCCGTGCCGCGTCCAACGCGTCGACGACGGCCCGCCCCAGCGCCCCCGCCCACGGCACCACGCACACGCCCAGCAGCTGGAACGCCTCCGACAACCCGTGCGCCCGCACGAACTCCGCGACCCACTCGGCCCGTTCCCCCTCCGCCAGGACCCCCAGCAGCTTCGCCCGCTCCGCGAGCGACGCCGTGCCCGGGGCCGTCGCGGTCGGCGCCGAGGCCGAGCCGAGCAGCGCCTTGGACCACTCCGGATCCCGCTGCCGCACGGCGGCCCGGCACCACGCGGCGTGCAGCTCCTCCGCCCAGCTCTCGCCGTCGGCGATCGGCAGCGCGACGATCCCGGCCGCGTCCAGCCCCCCGAACCGCTCCCGCCAGCAGGACAGCGGCGCCGCCTCCACCAGCTGGCCCAGCCACCAGGACCGCTCCCCGCGCCCGGCGGGCGGCCGTTCCACGACCCCGTCGCGCAGCATCCCCGCATCGCATTCGGCCGGCGGGACCACCCCCTCCGGCCCCACGCAGGCCAGCGCCCGCCCGGCCATCCGCGCGGCGAGCGCCGATCCCGGCAGCGCCGACAGCAGCTCCGCCGCCGTCGCCCGGACGTTGCGGCTGCGGTCGCCGAGCGCCGCCTCCAGGAACGGCTCGTCCTCCTCCGACAGCCCCACCCGCAGGGAGTCCAGGAACATCAGCCGGTCCTCGGCCCGCTCGGTGGCCCAAGTCGACGACAGCAGCCGTACCGCCGCGGCCGCCTCGTGCGCCCGTACGGCACCGAGCAGAGCGACGCGCTCCGCGAACAGCCCCTCCTGCCACAGCCGTTCCACCCCGGCCCGGTCCTCGGGGTCGGGCAGGATGCCGCCGCCGGCCCCGCCGCGCAGGGCGAACCGCCAGTCCGGGTTGAGCCGGGCCAGCCACAGTCCCCGCGGCCCGGCCAGGGCGAGTGCCTGCGGGCGCAGGTCGGTACGGGCCCGGGCCGCGTCCAGCAGCGCCGGGAGCAGGGCGTCCGGAGCCCGGTAGCCGTGCCGGCCGGCGGCCGCCAGCCACTGGGGCAGCAGCTCCGTGAGATCCGGGGCGGCCCCCCGCCGCCCGCCGCCGCTGCCCGCACCGGTCCGCCCGGCCAGCAGCTGCGCGAGCCGCCGCCGAGCCGGCTCGGGCGGCTGCGGCCGCGGGTCCGCGGGCGCGGGCTGCGGCAGTGCAGCCGCCGCGGCGGGCCGCAGCCCGGCCCGCCGCCGTACGGTCTGCACGGCCGCCGCGTCGAGCAGCGCCACGGGGCTGCCCCTCCGCCGCTCGGTCCCGAGCAGCGCAACGGCAACCAACTCCTCCCACTCCGCCGAACCCCCACCCCCCGAAGCCACGCCCGCCGGAGCCCGGTCCTCTGGCGCCGCGCCTGCGGGAGCCGCGTCGGCCGAAGCCGAGCCCACTTGGGCCGCGTCCGCGGGAGTTGCGCTCCTCGGAGCGGCACCCGCCGGGGCCGCACCCGCCGGAGCTGCGCTCCCTGACGTCGCGCCCGCCGTGGCTGCGCCCGCCGTGGCTGCGCCCGCCGGGGACGGGCTCCGCTGGAGCGCGTCTTCCCGGCCCGTCACTCCGTCCCCGTCCATCTCCCCGCATCCCCTCGCCCCGTGCCCCTGTTCACCGACTTCGGCCGTCATGGCCATCGGGCCCCCTCCCTCTCGGTTCCGGGCTGCGGTCCCGCCCCCTCCGCGGGACCGCAGCCGTCCCTGTTCCCCCTGTCGCCGGCCCTTCAGCTGGCGTGGTTGTCGCTCACAAAAGCCCCCCGGCTCACTCGACTTGCACACCGGCGCCCCCGCGCCGGTGCTCCCTCCCCTGAGAGGCCCCCCGGCCCCCCGGCCCCTCTCACGTCACCCCAGGGCGACCGGTTCCGGGCAGCCCGGCTGCCACGCCGTCAGCGGCGTGAAGCCCCGATGGCCGCATTCGCCGAAGACCGTGACCGGGCCCCCGCCCGACAGCGCGGCCAGCTGCCACAGCCCGGACCGCGGCCGGCCCCCGCCGGAGGCAACGGGCAGCGCACAGCCGCCCTCCGCATCCGCCAACTGCCAGCCGAGTTCCCCCGGTATCGGGATCACCGGACCGAGCACCACGGGCCAGGAGTCGAGCCACGGATCCTCCCGCAGCGCCGCCCCGTACGCCTCCAGTGCGGCCCCCGTCCCGACCCCGGCCGGCACCCGGTCGCACGGCGCGGCCGGCGCGTATCTCTCCCCGAGGTCCGCCCGCAGCCCCGCCGAACCGGGCCGGAAGCGGGCTTCCGCCTCCAGCACCAGCCCGACCGGCAGCGCCAGCCCCGGCGGCCGCCCGGGCGGCCCGAAGTCCAGCACCAGGGCCGGGCGCCCGCTGTCCAGCCCGCGCAGCCATATCCGGCGGGTGGTCAGCCGGCCGTCCGGCGACACCGAGTCGTACTGGGCCAGGACCAGCCAGCGGTCCCGTACCCCCTCCCCCTCCGCACCGGCGCCGGGCAGTCCCACCCTGCTCCGCACCGTCGCGGCGAGCGGCTGCGGCAGTCCTGCCACCCCGAGCCAGCCCCGGTTCAGCAGGTGCAGCAGCGCGCCCTCCTCCAGCATCCGGGCGGGCCAGCCGGGGCCGCAACCGGGTATCGTCCCCAACTCCCGGACCCGGGCCGCCAGTCCCGGCGCCTGGGCGTCGACCATCCGCGCCGCGGTCTCCTCCCAGGCCGCGTACCCCGCCTGCTCCTGGCCGGCGAGCCCCGTCCGCACCAGGTCGGCGAGCCGCTGCTCCAGCTCGGCGACGCCGCCGCCGATCCGGGCCGCCCTGCGCTCGGCCCGGCGCCGCGCCGCCTCCGGATCCGTCGGCCCGGCCGCCGCCCCCGCCCCGACCGCCGCCTTCGCCGCCCGCTCCGCCAGCCACTCGCCGGCCCAGTCGGGCGCCTCGGCCGGCTCCCCGAACCCCTCGGCGGACCAGAGCAGCAGCAGCCCCAGCGCGTGCTTGCACGGGAACTTCCGGCTCGGACAGGAGCACTTGTACGCCGGACCCGACAGGTCCACCACCGTCCGGTACGGCGTGGCGCCGCTGCCCTTGCACCACCCCCACACCGCACCGGAAGCGGAACCTCCGGTCTGGGACCACGGGCCCGTCCCGCCCAGCTTGGCCCCGGCCTTGCGTGACGCCGCGTCAGGAGCCAGGGCCAGTACCTGTTCCGCCGTCCAGCGGACCTGCTGCTCAGTCATGGCAACCACCGTAGAGACCCCCACTGACAATCGCCCTGACCTGCAACAACGGTACGAACTGGGCCCGTTGTCAGTGGCGTGGTGCACGGTGGTGGCAGCAGTCGGGAACGGCTGTCGAGCATTGGAGGGGGACCATGACCACACACGGGAACGGCACCGGCGCCCAGGCGCTGCGACCTCACGCCGAGGACGCCTTCGCGCACGAACTGAAAGCCCTGGAAGCGGTCGACGACCGACCCCGCCCGGCCCGCTGGCGACTCTCCCCGTGGGCGGTCGCGACGTACCTCCTGGGCGGCCCGCTCGACGACGGGACCGTCATCACGCCCAAGTACGTCGGCCCCCGCCGCATCGTCGAGGTGGCCGTCACCACCCTTGCCACCGACCGCGCGCTGCTCCTGCTCGGCGTCCCCGGCACCGCCAAGACCTGGGTCTCCGAGCATCTGGCCGCCGCCGTCAGCGGCGACTCCACCCTCCTCGTCCAAGGCACCGCCGGCACCCCCGAGGAGGCCATCCGCTACGGCTGGGACTACGCCCGCCTCCTCGCCCACGGCCCCAGCCGCGAGGCCCTGGTGCCCAGCCCCGTCATGCGGGCCATGGCCGAGGGCTCGACCGCCCGCGTCGAGGAGCTCACCCGCATCCCCGCCGACGTCCAGGACACCCTCATCACCATCCTGTCCGAGAAGACGCTCCCGATACCGGAGCTCGGCCAGGAGGTGCAGGCCGTGCGCGGCTTCAACCTCATCGCCACCGCCAACGACCGCGACCGCGGGGTCAACGAGCTCTCCAGCGCCCTGCGCCGCCGCTTCAACACCGTCGTGCTGCCGCTGCCCGCCACCGCCGAAGCCGAGGTCGACATCGTCGCCCGCCGCGTCGACCAGCTCGGCCGCGCCCTGGAGCTGCCCGAGCCGCCCGCGGGGCTGGAGGAGATCCGCCGCGTCGTCACCGTCTTCCGCGAGCTGCGCGACGGGGTCACCGCCGACGGGCGCACCAAGGTCAAGTCGCCCAGCGGCACGCTGTCCACGGCCGAGGCCATCTCCGTCGTCACCCACGGCCTCGCGCTCGCCGCCCACTTCGGGGACGGGGTACTGCGTCCGTCCGACGTCGCCGCGGGCATCCTCGGCGCCGTCGTGCGGGACCCGGCCGCGGACCGGGTCGTCTGGCAGGAGTACCTGGAGGCCGTGGTGCGCGAGCGGGACGGCTGGAAGGACTTCTACCGGGCCTGCCGGGAGGTGACGGCATGAGCCGGGCGGCGGCCCGCCCGGGGCCGCTGCTGCTGGGCGTGCGCCACCACGGGCCCGGCTCCGCCCGCGCGGTGCGCGCCGCCCTGGAGGCGGCCCGGCCCGCGGCCGTGCTGATCGAGGGCCCGCCCGAGGGGGACGCGCTGCTGCCGCTCGCCGCCGACCCCGGGATGCGGCCCCCCGTGGCCCTGCTCGCCCACGCCGCGGACGACCCCGGCCGGGCCGCGTTCTGGCCGCTGGCCGAGTTCTCGCCGGAGTGGGTCGCCCTGCGCTGGGCCCAGGAGCAGGACACCCCGGTCCCGGTGCGGTTCATCGACCTGCCGGCCGCGCACACCCTCGCCCGGCCGGACGGGCCCGAGGAGCCCGGTGGGGTACGGCCCGACCCGCTCGCCGCCCTGGCGCAGACGGCCGGGTACGACGACCCGGAGCGCTGGTGGGAGGACGTCGTCGAGCACCGCGGCACGGGGACCGTCCGGGACCCGGAGGCCGCCTTCGAGGCGCTCGGCGAGGCCATGGCCGCGCTCCGCGAGGCGTACGGGGACGAGGGCGAGGGCGCGGGCTCCCGCGACCTGGTGCGCGAGGCGTACATGCGGCAGAAGATGCGGGCCGCCCGCCGGGAGTTCGGCGACCACTACGCGGTGGTGTGCGGGGCCTGGCACGTGCCGGCGCTGCGCGCGAGGACCACCGCCGCCGCCGACCGCAAGCTGCTGACCGGGCTGCCCAAGGTCAAGGCGGAGACCACCTGGGTGCCCTGGTCCCACCGGCGGCTCGCCCGCGCCGGGGGGTACGGGGCGGGTATCGCCTCGCCCGGCTGGTACGCCCATCTCTTCGCGGCTCCCGACCGGCCGGTGGAGCGGTGGCTGACCAAGGTCGCCGGACTGCTGCGGGAGGAGGACCGGCAAGTCTCCCCGTCGCACGTCATCGAGGCGGTCCGGCTGGCCGACACCCTGGCCGCCGTGCGCGGGCGGCCGCTGCCCGGCCTGGCCGAGACGCTGGAGGCGGTCCGGGCGGTGATGTGCGACGGCTCCGACGTACCGCTCGCGCTCGTCGAGGACCGCCTGGTCGTCGGCGATGTGCTCGGCGCGGTCCCCGACGGGGCGCCCGCCGTGCCGCTGCAGCGGGACCTGACCCGGCAGCAGCGCTCGCTGCGGCTCAAGGCCGAGGCCCGGGAGCGCGAGCTCGAGCTCGACCTGCGCAAGGACACCGACGCCGCCAAGTCGCTGCTGCTGCACCGGCTGCGGCTGCTCGGCGTCGACTGGGGCGTGCCCGCGGCCTCCCGGGCCGGCACCGGGACCTTCCGCGAGACCTGGCGGCTGCGCTGGGAGCCGGAGCTGTCGGTGCGGGTCGCCGAGGCCGGGATCTGGGGCACCACCGTCCTGGCGGCCGCCACCGCCAGGGCCGAGGCGGATGCGGCCGGCGCGCGGGAGCTCGGCGAGGTCACCGCGCTGGCCGAGCGGTGCCTGCTCGCGGGGCTGGCCGAGGCGCTGCCCGCCGTGCTGCGGGCCCTCGCGGACCTCGCCGCCCTCGACACCGACGTGGCCCGGCTCGCCAAGGCCCTGCCCGCGCTGGCCCGCGCCCTGCGGTACGGGGACGTGCGGGGCACCGACGCGTCGGCCCTGGGGGCGGTCGCGTCCGGGCTCGCGGAGCGGATCTGCGTGGCGCTGCCGCAGGCCTGCGCCGCCGGGCTGGACGCCGACGCCGCGGCGGAGCTGCGCGGCCACGTGGACGCGGTGCACGGGGCGGTCGGGCTGCTGGAGGCCGAGGGGCTGCGCGAGCGCTGGTCGGCGGTGCTGCGGGCACTGGCCGGGCGGGAGGGCGTCCCCGGGCCGATCCGGGGCCGGGCCGCGCGGCTGCTGCTCGACGAGGGGCGGCTGCCGGCCGGGGAGACGGCCCGGCTGATGGGCCTCGCCCTGTCACCCGCCGCCCCGCCGGCGGACGCGGCCGGCTGGATCGACGGCTTCGCCGGCGGCGGCGCGGGCGGCGGCACGCTGCTGGTCCACGACGACCGGCTGCTCGGTCTGATCGACGCCTGGCTCGTCTCGGTGCCGGAGCAGTCGTTCATCGACGTGCTGCCGTTGCTTCGGCGGACGTTCGGGGCGTACGAGACGGGGGCCAGACAGGCCCTGGGCGAACTGGTCCGCCGCGGCCCGGGCGGCGCCGCCCGGCCCGCAACCCCCGAGGGCTTCGCCCCGACCTTGGACCCGGCCCGGGCCGACGCGGTCATGCCCCTGCTCGACCTCCTGCTCACCGCAGCCGACACCTCGGCCCCGCCGTGACACGGCCAAGGGAGCCCGGCCCGAGGGGCAGCCCCTCGGCCCCGCCGTGACACCGCCGAGGCGGCCTGGCCCGAGGGCGTCCGCTGCCGGCCCCGCCGGCGCCCGGTGAGGGGGGCAACCCCTTCCGCCTTCGATCTTCGAGGCGGGGTCCGGCATTTCAGCCTCGCCGGCGTTTGAGGCGCGGGGTCTGGGGCGGAACCCCAGGTCACCCGGCTCCGCCGGGCACCGGGCTCCGCCCGGTGCCTCCCCCGGACTTCGTCCGGGGGACCCCCACTCAAACGCCGGCGAGGCTGAATTTCCCGACCCCGGCTGCGAAAGGGCAGGGGGGCGGGGGCGGGTACGGCCGGTATCGGCCGGGAGTGAGTGCGTAGGCAGACCAGAGGGCCGGCGGCGTCGGCTGTGACGAGGAACGGGGGACGGACCGATGAGCGGGACGAAGGGGCGCGCGGTTGCCGGAGGCGGGGCCGCCATGGGCGCGAGCGGCAGTGCTGCGGCAGGTGCCACCGGCGGGGAGGCCATGAGCGGAGGCGGCAGCGCAGCGGCGGCCGCGGGGCACGCCGGCGGGGGCGAGAGGTTGCGGCGGTGGCGGATGGTGCTGGGCGGGGACGGGGACGGCACGGGCTGCACCCTGGCCGGCCGGGACGCGGCCATGGATGCCGCGCTCGGGGCGTTGTACGGCGGCGCGGGCACCCCGGGCGGCGCCTCCGGCGGGGCCCGGAGGTCCGGCGGGCTGGGCGGGTCCGCGCCCCGTGTCGCGCGCTGGCTCGGGGACATCCGTACGTACTTCCCCAGCCCGGTGGTCCAGGTCATGCAGCGCGACGCCATCGAGCGGCTCGGCCTGGACTCGCTGCTGCTGGAGCCGGAGATGCTGGGGGCGGTCGAGCCGGACGTGCACCTCGTCGGCACCCTGCTCTCCCTGAACAAGGCCATGCCCGAGACCACCCGGGAGACGGCCCGGGCCGTCGTCCGCAAGGTCGTCGAGCAGCTGGAGCAGCGGCTCGCCTCCCGCACCCGCGCCACCCTCACCGGCGCCCTCGACCGCTCCGCCCGCACGGCCCGCCCTCGCCACGCCGACATCGACTGGAACCGGACCATCCGGGCGAACCTGAAGCACTACCTGCCCGAGCACCGCACGGTCGTCCCCGAAAGGCTGATCGGGTACGGCCGGTCGGCGCAGTCGGTCAGGAAGGAGGTCGTCCTCTGCATCGACCAGTCGGGTTCGATGGCCTCCTCGGTCGTCCACGCCTCCGTCTTCGGGGCGGTGCTGGCCTCGATGCGTTCGATCGCGACGCGCCTGGTCGTCTTCGACACCGCCGTCGCCGACCTGACGGATCAGCTCGACGATCCGGTGGACGTCCTGTTCGGAACCCAGCTCGGCGGCGGCACCGACATCAACCGCGCCCTGGCCTACTGCCAGTCGAGGATCACCCGCCCTGCCGATACCGTCGTGGTCCTGATCAGTGATCTCTACGAGGGCGGCATACGCAACGAGATGCTGCGGCGGGTCGCCGCGATGAAGGCGGCGGGGACCGAGTTCGTGGCCCTGCTCGCCCTGTCCGACGAGGGCGCCCCGGCCTACGACCGGGAACACGCCGCGGCCCTCGCCGCGCTGGGCGTCCCGGCCTTCGCCTGCACGCCCGACCTGTTCCCGGAGGTGATGGCCGCGGCGCTCGAGAAGCGGCCCCTGCCGGTGCCCTGAGCCGTGCCCCGAGCCCCTCCCGAGGGCCCGGGCCGGCCGCTCCCGCACATCGGCGGATCGCACGAATTTTCCGTTCCGCCCTGAGCGGATCTGTGACAGGTATCACCGCTCAGGTGTGATCTGCGATTTAGGGACCCACGTGTCCCGGGGATAACCTGCGGGACGGACATGCCGCGCCGCGGTCACCGTGTGCGCCTCCCTAGTGACAGCGCCGTCACGTTGCCCTCCGCGGCACGCCCACGCAGACAACCGCGAATTACTGCGAATCTTTGAAGACAAGGGACGGACGCGCGTGGACCTGTTCGAGTACCAGGCGAGGGACCTCTTCGCCAAGCACGGTGTACCGGTGCTGGCCGGTGAAGTCATCGACACGCCTGAGGCGGCTCGCGAGGCCACCGAGCGGCTGGGCGGCAAGTCGGTCGTCAAGGCGCAGGTGAAGGTCGGTGGCCGCGGCAAGGCCGGCGGCGTCAAGCTGGCCGCCACCCCGGACGAGGCCGTCGCCCGCGCGACGGACATCCTGGGCATGGACATCAAGGGCCACACGGTCCACAAGGTGATGATCGCGGAGACCGCTCCGGAGATCGTCGAGGAGTACTACGTCTCCTACCTGCTGGACCGCACCAACCGCACCTTCCTGGCCATGGCCTCGGTCGCGGGCGGCATGGACATCGAGCAGGTCGCCGAGGAGACCCCCGAGAAGCTCGCGAAGGTCCCGGTCAACGCCAACGAGGGCGTGACGATCGAGAAGGCCCGCGAGATCGTCGCCCTGGCGCAGTTCCCGGCCGAGGTCGCCGAGAAGGTCGCCGAGGTCCTGGTCACCCTGTGGAAGACCTTCATCGCCGAGGACGCCCTCCTCGTCGAGGTCAACCCGCTCGCGAAGGTCGCCTCCGGCGAGGTCATCGCCCTCGACGGCAAGGTCTCCCTCGACGAGAACGCGGAGTTCCGCCAGCCGGGCCACGAGGAGTTCGTGGACCACGCGGCCGCGAACCCGCTGGAGGCCGCCGCCAAGGAGAAGAACCTCAACTACGTCAAGCTCGACGGTGAGGTCGGCATCATCGGCAACGGCGCGGGTCTCGTCATGAGCACCCTGGACGTCGTCGCGTACGCCGGTGAGAACCACGGCGGCGTCAAGCCCGCCAACTTCCTCGACATCGGCGGTGGCGCCTCCGCCGCCGTCATGGCCAACGGTCTCGAGATCATCCTCGGCGACCCGGACGTCAAGTCCGTCTTCGTCAACGTCTTCGGCGGCATCACCGCCTGCGACGAGGTCGCCAACGGCATCGTCCAGGCCCTGCAGCTGCTCAAGGACAAGGGCGAAGAGGTCACCAAGCCGCTCGTCGTCCGCCTCGACGGCAACAACGCCGAGCTGGGTCGCAAGATCCTCTCGGACGCCAACCACCCGCTGGTGCAGCGCGTGGACACCATGGACGGCGCGGCCGACAAGGCCGCCGAGCTCGCTGCGGCTGCGAAGTAAAGGGACGAGGTCACAGACTCGCATGGCTATCTTCCTCAACAAGGACAGCAAGGTCATCGTCCAGGGCATGACCGGTGCCACGGGCATGAAGCACACCAAGCTGATGCTGGCCGACGGCACGAACATCGTCGGCGGCGTGAACCCGCGCAAGGCCGGCACGTCCGTCGACTTCGACGGCACCGAGGTCCCGGTCTTCGGCTCGGTCGCCGAGGCGATGGAGAAGACGGGCGCCAACGTCTCCGTCCTCTTCGTCCCGCCGGCCTTCGCCAAGGCCGCCGTCGTCGAGGCCATCGACGCCGAGATCCCGCTGGCCGTCGTCATCACCGAGGGCATCGCGGTGCACGACTCCGCCGCCTTCTGGGCGTACGCGACCGCCAAGGGCAACAAGACCCGCATCATCGGCCCGAACTGCCCGGGTCTGATCACCCCCGGCCAGTCCAACGCCGGCATCATCCCGGGCGACATCACCAAGCCCGGCAAGATCGGTCTCGTGTCCAAGTCCGGCACGCTGACGTACCAGATGATGTACGAGCTGCGCGACATCGGCTTCACCTCCGCCGTCGGCATCGGTGGCGACCCGGTCATCGGCACCACGCACATCGACGCCCTGGAGGCCTTCGAGGCCGACCCCGACACCGAGCTGATCGTCATGATCGGTGAGATCGGCGGCGACGCCGAGGAGCGTGCGGCGGACTTCATCGCGAAGAACGTCACCAAGCCGGTCGTCGGCTACGTCGCGGGCTTCACCGCCCCCGAGGGCAAGACCATGGGCCACGCCGGCGCCATCGTCTCCGGCTCCTCCGGCACCGCGCAGGCCAAGAAGGAGGCCCTCGAGGCCGCCGGCGTCAAGGTCGGCAAGACGCCGACCGAGACGGCGAAGCTGGCGCGCGAGATCCTGAACGCCGCGCAGTAGGCACCGGCTGCTGTCGCAGCACCTGAGCACGGGCGTGGCCCGCATCCCTCCGCGGAGGGGCGCGGGCCACGCCCGTTCCTCGTGCCGAACCGTTCCTGCTCCGGGCCTCATTCGAGTCGTGGGACCAGGCGGGCCGGCCCGGCCGCCGGGCCCGTGCGCAGCTTGTCGCGCAGCACCCGGCTCTGCTCGGTGAGCCGCTGCGGGCCGCTGAGCGGGGGCACGCCGGAGACGCTGCTGCCGGGTGCGACGGGGGCCTCGTAGCGGGTGGGGGCAGTGGTGAGGGTGTAGCCGGTGGAGACGGCGATCACCGCGGTCACGCCGACGACCGTACGGGTCCAGCGGCGCGTGCGGTGCTCGGCCGCGGCCCGTACGGCGGCCGCCGGGCGGGGTACGAGTGCCACCGCGGGCCGGAGCGCGCCGAGCCGCTCCTGCAGCAGCTGTGCCTGCCGCTCGGGCGGTGCGGCGGCCAGCTCCGGGACGAGGGCGGCGAGGTCCTCGTGCGCGGTCAGCAGGCGGCCGCCGGCGGTGGGGGTGCTGGCCTCGGTCTCGGCGGCGGTGTCGGGGAGGTCCAGGCCGACGCCGTGGTAGAGCAGGACGGTGCGGCGGTGGACCGCCGGCAGCGCCAGCATCGCCTCCAGCAGGATCCGGTCGGCGGGGTCGGCCGGGCCGGGGCCGGGCCGGCGGTGTGCGCGCCGGAGCCGGCGCCAGGGGGAGAGGGCGTACTCGTACGCCGCCGAGCGGACCCAGCCGGCCGGATCCGGGTCGGTGGCCACCTCCGGCCACCGCGCCCAGGCGTGCTGGAACGCCCGCTCGACGGCCGCGAGAGCCAGTCCGGGCACCCCGGTGAGGACGTACACCTCCCGCACGAGCCGGCCCGCCACCCCCTGGTAGACGAGCTCGAACGCGGCCGCGGCCCCGGGCCGCCGGGCCGCCCCTGCCGCCCCCGCCGCCCCCGCCGCCCCGGCCGACGGCTGCGGCGTCCCCGCAGCCCCGGGACCGGCCCGGCGGCCCGCTCGCCCGGCGCCGACGGGCCCGTCGGCGGCTGTCGGGTGCGGCGACGCGCCGGCCGCCGCTGCGGGGCTCGGTCCGCCGTTCGCGTGGGCCACCCGCCCCTCGGCCGTCCCCGAGGCCCCGTTGTGGGGCCGCCGGGCGGGGTCGGGGGCTGCGCCGGCCGTCGGGAAGGCCGCGGGCCGGCCGGCGGCTTCGGCACCCCCGGGTGCGCCGGTGGTCTGCGCATCCCTGGGCTCGGCGGCCGGGCCGGTGGCCGTTGCGGCGGTGGCCGCGGGGGTGGGGGCCGCGGGGGCAGCGGGCGCGGGCCACCCGTCCGGGTGCGGGCCGGCCGGGGGGCGTTCGGCTTCCGGCTTGGGCGGCGTTCCGGCCGCGGGGCGGGAGCCCGTTGCGGTGCCCGGGCCCTGTCCCGGGGCGGGCGCGCCGTGTGCGGGCCGGGCCGGTCGGGCCCCGTCCGCGATCGCCTTGTGCGTGAACTCCTTGAAGCGGGGCTCGGTCAGCAGCAT
>NZ_JBEZVK010000059.1:0-42400 GCF_040636955.1 Streptomyces sp. NPDC032472 | reverse complement strand
CGCCCGCACGCCCGTCGGCCCGTCGGCCCGTCGGCCCTCGGTCCTTCGGTCCGAGGCCGGGGGTCACCCGGAGGGCGCCCGCCCGTCCCACGCGGTGTAGAAGCTCTCCGGATTGACGAGGTACCGCACCGTCGGCCGCGGCAGATGGCGGACCTCGTGGCGGCGGCTGTAGCGGCGTACGAGCTCCCAGTCCTCCCGCGGCAGCACCTCGGGCGTGCGGCGCAGCCGGCTGAAGTGCAGCGCCCGGCTGCGCCGCGCCACGAACGCGTTGGTGTCGAGGAACGCCTCGTGCGCGGCCCGGCGCCGGTCGAAGGGCACCGACAGCAGGTCCCGCTCGGATCCGTCGGGCAGCACCCGGCGCAGGGCGGTGTACACGGCGTCCGGCCCGCCCGGCGCCTCCAGCACGGCCAGGGCCTGCGCGAGGTGGTCGGGCTCCCACAGGTTGTCGTCGTCGAGGAAGGCCACGTACCGCGAGCGGGTCAGCCGGATCCCCACGTTGCGCACGACCCCGGCCGTGCCCGTGTTCCGGGCCAGCGACACGACGAACAGCCGCGGATCCTCGGGGAGTTCGCCCAGGCCGGCCCCGTCGTCGACGACGATGACCACTTGGTCCTGCACGGTCTGCGCCAGCGCCGAGCGGACCGCCGCGCGCAGCGCCTCCGGCCGCCGGTGCGTGGCGATCACGGTGGCCACCAGGGCCTGTGGCGGCCGGCCCAGGAGGGCGGCGAGCCGGGCCGTCTCGGCGTCCTCGAAGCGGCGCAGCCGCACCGCGGACGGCGCGAGCAGCAGCTTGTTCCTGGCCTCGAAGAGCACCAGCCAGCCGAAGGCCCGCTTGAGCAGCTCCCAGGGAGCCCGGACGATGCGCCGCATGAGGTCCTTCCGGTCGTCAGGAGGAGGGCGGGGGTTCGACGGGCACACCGCCGGTCGTGCGGTTGCCGCGCCACACGTTCCCCGCGCCGCCCGCGTTCCAGGCGGTGGCATGCCCGTAGGCCCCCGCGGCCGCGTGGTACTCGGTGGAGAACACGTTGTCGGTGATCTGGATGTTCGTCGCGCCGGGCCCGCCCGCGTAGAGCGCGTACGCCCCGCCCGCCAGCCAGTTGCGGTCGACGGTCACCGAGGAGACGGTGCCGGTGTCGGCGAACAGCCCGATCGCGGCGGTCGCGCCCTGGTCGACGCGGACCGGGTTCAGCAGGGTGTTGTGGCGCACGCTGAGGCGGCCCTTGTTCCCGCCGCCGCTGATGACGGCGTCGGTGTGCTGCCACTCGCCGCCCTGGTTGCGGAAGGCGACGATGTCGTGGACGTAGTTGTCGTGCAGGTCGCCCTGGCCCATGGACAGGGCGTTGCCGAACACCGAGATGTCGCACCAGCCGACCTCGATCGAGCTGGTGCCCATGTTGGACACGGCGTAGTTGACGCCCCCGTTGTCAGGCCCCTTGCCCGGGACGGCGGTGATCGTCGTGTGCAGGACCTTCAGGCCGCTGTAGCCGGGGCGCAGGTTGATGCCCCACCAGTTGGTGGAGGTGATCCGGCTGTCGATGACGGTGACGTCGTTGGCGTACACGTCCAGCGAGCCCTTGATGTCCCAGCCGCGGATCACCGTGCCGTCGGTCTTCACGGACATGTTGCCGGTGTCGTGCCGCTCCAGCTCGGTCCGCGGTCCGGTGGTGCGCTCGTCGGGGAACCCGCACGCGCCCGGCGAGGAGCAGGGCCCCGCCGGACCGGTCCCGGGCGCACCCGACCCCGTGGGGGAGCCCGCGGAGGGCGAGGACGAGGGCGTACCGGGGGAGGGGCCCGCCGTGCCCGTGGCGCCCGGGTCCGGCGAGGGAGCGGGCGGGGACGCGGCGCTCGCGCCGGGTCCCGGGCAGTCCAGGGCGCTCTCCGGGCAGGGCCCCGCCGAAGGCTCGCCCCTGCCGGTCCGCTGCGCCTGGTACAGGGTCATGACGACGGCCAGCAGGAGCCCGGCCGCCAGCCAGGCCGCAAGCCGCTTCCGGTCGCGTGCCACGGCCGCTACCCCCCGGCCGCCGCGGTCGCACCGGCGGGCGCTCCGCCCGGCGGGGAGCCGCGCAGGAAGCCGCGGCTGGGCAGCACGCACACCACGTAGCAGACCGTGCCGGCGGTCCCCGTCGCGAGCAGCGCGAGCACACCGTCGCCGAGCAGCCGGTCCAGGCCGAGGAGCACCCCCGCCATCACGACGCCGCCGAGGAACGGCCAGGCACACGCGCGCGCCACGGTTCCCACCCGTACCCCGCCGCGGTGCAGGGCCACCAGGAACACCGGCACCACGACGGCCCCTGCCACCAGCACGTGCCCCTGCGCCACCCCCACGATCCCGCCCGCCCCGGCGCCGGCCACGAGCACCGGGACCAGGACGACCAGCCACAGCCCCTGCACCCCGATCAGGGACCGGCGCTGCCCGACGGCCACCAGGCAGTCGTACGCAAGCTCGCAGCCGATCCGGACCAGGCCCAGCGCCATCAGCCAGGGCAGCGCGCCGGCCGCGGGCAGCCAGCGCTCCCCGTACACGAGCCCGATCACCGGCCCGGCGAGGACGGCGAGCAGCACGCACAGCGGCACGGTGCCCGTCATCACCACGCCCATGGCCCGCCCGAACCCGGCGGCCAGCGCGCCCGGCGACTCGGCCAGCCGGGAGAACCCGGCGAAGGAGACGCGCCGGGCGGCCTCGGAGATGATGCGCACGGGCCAGCCCGAGATGTTGAAGGCGAGCACGTAGAACCCGAGGGCCGCCTGGTCGAGCGCGGAGCCCACCACCATGGTGTCCACGTTGACGACGCCGAGCGCGAGCATGCTGGCACCGGCGAGCGGCAGCCCGAACCGCAGCAGCGCCCGGGCCTGCTCCGCGTCCCAGCCGAACCGCAGGGTGCCCGGCGCGGCCAGGCAGCAGCCGGCGAGGGCGGCGGCGTTCCCGGCGACGGAGCCCCACGCGAAGCTCATCGCGCCCCAGCCCTGCACGGCCAGCAGCAGGGTGACCGCGGTGCTCAGGACGAAGTTGACGCCGTCGATGGCCATCCGGCGGCCCTGCGCGAACTCCCGGGTGAGGAAGCCGGCGGGGACCTGCGCCAGGCCGTCGAGGACCACGCACACGCACATCACCCGCAGCACCCCGTCGGCCTCGGGCGAGCCCAGGACCCGGGCCACGGCGGGCGCCGACGCGAACAGCACCGCGTACAGCAGGCAGCTGGAGGCGGCGCTCAGGCTGAGGACGGTCGGGGCGAAGCGGCGCGGGTCGCCCTCCCAGCGCACGAGGGCGAGCGACACGCCGAGTTCGTTCGCGGAGAGCAGGACGAGCAGGACCGTCTGGGCGATCCCGTAGACGCCCCAGGCCTCGGGGCCGAGGAAGAAGCGGGCCAGGATGATCCCGGTGACGAAGTTCCCGAGCCGCATGACCACGGTGTTGACCAGGCTCCAGCGGGCGGCCGAGCCGACCTTGCGCCCCAGGGACGGGCCCGGGGACGTGGCCGCCGCCGCGGCCGTGGTGTCCGTACCGGCTCCGGTGCCGGTGGCGGGGCCGGTCACGGCGATCCCGCAGGCCCGTGCGCGGCGGCCGGCAGGACGGGCTCCTGCGGCGCGGCGGTGGACGGTTCGCGCTCGGACACTCCCTCGTCCGGGGCCGTCTCGGACGGGGCGGGCCGGTGCCGGCCCGGCTTGCCGGAGGTGCGGCGGCGGGCCTCGACGAAGAAGGTGGCCACCAGGCTGAGGACGAAGCCCAGCGCCCCCGCCATGACCAGGTACTGGATCCGGGTCTTGGTCTGCGGCTCCGGCTCCTGCGGCGGGACGATCGTCGCCATCCGGATCATGGCGTCCGGTGCCACGGACTGCTGGGCCTGGAACTCCTTCAGCCGCTTCTCGGCGTAGGCGGTCAGGAGCTGGTCCGACTTCAGGACGGCGGCCGGCCGGGTGCCGGTGACGCTCAGCCACATGAAGGGTCCCTGGGCGTTGTCGGCGATCTTCGCCTCGTACGTTCCGGTGACGCCCTGGGACTTCAGGTCGGCCCGTGAGTCGTCGGAGTTGAGGTTGCGGGCCAGGCCGTCGGCCATTCCGGTGAGCGAGGACTGCGTGCTCAGGAAGGGGTTGCCGTCGAAGGCCACCGTGGCCTTCTTCGAGTTCAGGAGCGTCACCGTGCTCTGCGAGGTGTACTCCACCGGGACCAGCAGGTACACGCCGGCGACGAGCCCGGCCGTGAGCAGCAGCCCGGGCAGCAGGACGTACCAGCGCCTGCGCATGACCCGCCAGATCTCCGCGAGATCCACGATCTTCCCCCTCGCGGCGGCGCCGTGGGGTGCAGCGCCGCCGCCCTGTCTTTGCGGTGTTTGCGGTGTGTTGCAGTCGTGCAGTCGTGCGGCTTTGCGGTCTTGCGGTCTTGCGGTCGTGTGGGTCGTACTACGGACTTACGGTGTGCGGCGCCGCTACGGTGCCAGGTCGGTGGGCCGCAGCCGGGTCCGTTCGCTCCCGCCGTCCAGCAGGACCCGGGCGATGCGCTCGCTCGCCCGGCCGTCCCACAGTTCGGGGCAGCGGGGCGCGGGCGGGTCGTCGAGCACCCGGTGCACGGTGGCGGTGATGCGCTCCGGGTCGGTGCCCGCGAGGACGTTGGTGCCCTCCTCGACGGTGATCGGCCGCTCGGTGTTCTCCCGCAGCGTCACGCAGGGCACGCCCAGCGCGGTGGTCTCCTCCTGGACGCCCCCGGAGTCGGTGAGCACCAGCCGGGCGCCGTCCTGCAGGGCGATGAAGTCCAGGTACCCGGCGGCCGGCACCGGCCGGATCCCGCCGGGCACCCCGGCCTCGGCCAGCCGGTCGGCGGTCCGCGGGTGCACGGGCCACAGCAGCGGGCACCGCCCGGCGACCTCACCGAGGGCCTTCAGCAGCCCGCGCAGGGCGTCGGGGTCGTCGACGTTGGCCGGCCGGTGCAGGGTGACCAGGCCGTACCCGCCGCGGGCCAGCCCGTGGCGCTCCAGTGCGTCGGTGGCCCGGGCCCGGTCGAGGTTGGCCAGCAGCGTGTCGATCATGACGTTGCCGACGACGTGGATCTGGTCTTCCCGGTACCCCTCCGACCGCAGGTTCGCGGCCGCGTCGGGGGAGGGGGCCAGCAGGTAGTCGCTGACCCGGTCGGTCGCGACGCGGTTGACCTCCTCCGGCATGCTCCAGTCCCGGCTGCGCAGGCCCGCCTCGACGTGCGCCAGCAGCGGCCCGGCCTTCGCGGTGACCAGGGCGCAGGCCAGCGTGGAGTTGATGTCGCCGACCACGACGACCGCGTCCGGGGCCAGTTCGTCGAGGAGCGGCTCGAAGGCGGCCATCACCCGGCCGGTCTGCTGGGCGTGGGTGCCGGAGCCGGCGCCCAGGTACCGGTCGGGGGGACGGATGCCGAGGTCGCGGAAGAAGACGTCGTTCATGGACGCGTCGTAGTGCTGGCCGGTGTGGACGAGCACCACCTCGGCGCCGTGCCGCTCCAGGGCGTCCATCACCGGTTTGATCTTCATGTAGTTGGGCCGTGCTCCGGCCACGCACACGATCCGGGGCATGGGGTCAGAGCACCTCCACGGTGGGTCCGGACATCCGGTTGCGGCAGTCGAGGACGAGCGAGGCGTGCTCGGTGACCATCGCATAGTCGAAGGCGTCGTGGTCGGTGAGCAGGACGACCACGTCGGCGGCGGACAGCTCCTTGCGGGTCGGCTCGACCCGGGTGAGCCGCGCGTCGACCTCGACGCTCTCCACCACGTGGGGGTCGGCGGCGCGCACCTTGGCGCCCATCTCCAGGAGCAGCTGGGCGATCCGCATGGACGGCGACTCCCGGGCGTCGCCGGTGTTCTTCTTGTACGCCAGTCCCAGCAGCAGGATCCGGGAGCCGTTGACCGAGCGGCGCTTGGCGTTGAGGGCGTCGACGACGCGGCGCGTGACGTACTCGGGCATGTGGTTGTTGATGTCGTTGGCCAGCTCCACGAAGCGGAAGTTCTGGCCGAGTTCGCGCTGCACCCGCCACGACAGGTACGAGGGGTCGATGGGCAGGCAGTGCCCGCCGACGCCGGGGCCGGGGGTGAACTTCATGAAGCCGAACGGCTTGCTGGACGCCGCCTCGATGGACTGCCACACGTCGATGTCGAGGTGCCGGGCGAACATGGCGATCTCGTTGACGAGGGCGATGTTGACGTGCCGGAAGGTGTTCTCCAGCAGCTTCGCGAGCTCGGCCTCCTTGGGCGAGCGCACCGGCACCGTCGTGTCGACGAGCTCCCCGTAGAAGGCCTCCACCGCCTTCAGCGAGGCGGCGTCGACACCCGAGACGACCTTCGGCGTCTGCTGGAAGCCCCACACGGTGTTGCCGGGGTCGATGCGCTCGGGGCTGTAGCCGAGGTGGAAGTCGGACCCGGCGGTCAGGCCCGAGCCGTCCTCCAGGATGGGGCCGAACAGCTCCTCGGTGGTGCCCGGGTAGGTGGTGGACTCCAGGACGACCGTCGCGCCCGGCCGCAGGAACCGGGCCAGGGTGTGCGCCGACTCCTCGATGTAGCGCAGGTCGGGGGCGCCGTCCTGCAACGGGGTGGGCACGGTGACGACCGCGACGTCGAAACCGCCGCAGTCCCGGGCGAGTTCACTGGGCCGGTACGTGCCGCGCTCCAGGGCGCGGGCCAGCCGTTCGGAGGAGACGTCCTCCACGTACGACTCGCCGGCGGCGAGGCTCTTGACCCGCCGCGCGTCGACGTCGTACCCGATCACTTGGTGTCCGACCTCGGCGGCCCTGATGGCCAGCGGGAGGCCGACGTATCCCTGTCCCACGACGACGACGCGCATCAGTGACTCCTGTTCGCGGAACCGGCAGACGGTGTCCGGTGGATGAGCTCCCGGACGGTCATGAGGAGGAAGGCGGTGTTGGTGGTGAGGTAGCGCTTGCCGAGGCGGCGCGGCTCCTGCAGGGCGCGGTAGAACCATTCGAGCCCCATGCGCTGCCAGACCAGCGGAGCCCGTTTGGTGATGCCGGCCAGGATGTCGAAGGAGCCGCCGACGCCGTGCACCACGTGGGCGCGGGTGCGCTTGCCGTGGCCGGCGGTGAAGATCTCCTTCTTGGGCGAGGTCATGCCGAGGAACAGCAGCTGCGCGCCACTGTCCGCGACCGCGTCGGCGATCGGTGCCTGCTCGGAGTCCTCGAAGTAGCCGTTGCGGCTGCCGGCCACGCGCAGCGCCGGGAACCGCTCGGCGATCCGGCGGAGCATCAGCTCCAGGACGTCCTGGCGGGCGCCGAGCAGGTAGACGGGGATGCCCGCGGTCTCGGCCGCGGCCAGCAGCCGCATGAACAGGTCGATGCCCGCCACCCGTTCGGGCAGCCGGACGCCGAGGGCGCGGCCGGCCCACACCACGGCCTGGCCGTCGGCCAGGACGAGGTCGCAGCCGGCGACAGCGGCGGCGAGCCGCGGGTCGCGCCGCATGTTGACCAGCTTGGCGGCGTTCACCATGCCGATCTCGATCTGCTCCCCGCGCCGCACCGCCTCCAGGCAGCGCTGCACGGTCTCGTCCATGGTCAGGGCGTCGAGCGTGACCCCGAACAAGGACACGCGTCGGCTCATCTGTCCAACCCCCCGAGCCAGGCGTGCAGCATCCAGCCGAACTCGTAGGGTCGGCACTCGCGGTCCACCGCGAGCGGCCGGAAGATCCGGTCGAGCGGGGCCAGCCGGGCCTGTGGGGCCACCCGCGTGGTGAGCCCGCGGGCGGCCCGTACCGCCTTGGCCGGGTCGCCGCGGTGGACCTTGCGCCAGGTGACGCCGTGGTCCTCGCGGATCATCGACTCGCGCGGAGTGCCGTCGGGCCCCTGCAGCTCGGGCACCTGAGCCATCCAGGCCAGTCCGCGCCGGGTCCGGGCCCCGAAGTCGGTGCCGCCGGCCTCGGCCAGGTCGAACAGGGCGGTCGGAGCCATGGCGTGCTGGTGCACGCTGTACACCGGGTAGCCCTCCACCACGCCGCCCGTGCGGGAGTCGTAGTGCCACCACCACTGCCCGCCGTCCCCCTGCAGGGCGCAGATCCGGGCGGCGCAGGCGTCGGCGGCCTCCAGGGCCTCCGGGTCCGTGCCGCTGGCGTGCAGCCGGGCCAGCGCCTGGAGGGGATAGGTCTGGTCGGCGAAGCACGCCACGTGCGAGCGGTACCCGGGAACCAGTCCCGGGCCCGTGGCGTGCGCGAACAGCGGGACACCGGGCGTCCTGGCCGCCAGCAGGCGGTCGCGCGCGGCCGCCAGGCGGTACTCCACGTCCGCCGAGTTCCGCGCGGCGGCGAGGGCGGAGAGCACCCAGGCCGCCTCGACGGTGTACTGCGGCCGGTCGGGAACGTCCAGCGCGGCGACCCGGGCGAGCGCGTCGGCCAGCTTGGGATGGCCGGTCTCGGCGGCCGCCCAGGCGATCAGCGCCGCGTCGCCGAGGTTCGGCACCGCGGGCAGCCGCTCGACCAGCAGCCCCGTGAACTCCTCGGCCGAATGCCCGCCCAGGACGGCACGCTGCCGGTCCTCGGGCAGGAACCGCGCCCCGAGCGCGGTGATGGCCGCGTACCGGGTGCTGGTCCCGCGCCGCTCCAGCCGCGGCCTGCCGTCCGGGGCGATCGTGCCCGCCCTGGTGAAGACGAAGGTGTCGGCTCCCGGCACGTACATCTCGGGCAGACCCGCCTCGGCCAGCGCGAGCAGCCGCTCGGCGAGCGCGTGCAGCGACGGGTCCTCCTGGGCCAGTGCTCCTAATCGTGCGGCGGTCACGGTCACCGGGCCCCCACCCCGGCCTCCCGCGCGCTGCGCGCACCCCGTATGTCCGAGCTGTACGGCTCCAACACACCTACCCCCTCTGATCGCTCCTGGGACAGACCGGGCGGTCGTCGTCCTGAGGGGGGACATGCGCGGCACCACTGCGCCTGCGCGTGACGGTGCACGACACGACTGCGCCGCACGGCGCACGACGGCGCACGTACCGGCGGTGTGAATCCCCCTGCGGCACGAGCCGTCCGGGGCCGCCCACTGGATCCCCCCAGCGATGCCCCGTCGTGTACAACCCCCCACTGAACCAAGCCTGTTGCCTGCTCAGATCCCGTGTACACGGACAAGGTATGCCCAAGGATGTTCGTTGATTGCGGTTTTGAGGAAATGCCGGTGACCTAAATTCCGACGCACCGTCAGCTCGGTGCAGGGCCCGTGCAGGGCCGGTGCCGGGCCGGTGTCGGCTCGGCATCCGGCCGGTGTCAGGCCAGCTCGACCAGCGTTCCGTCCTTCTCCTCGTGCAGCGCCCCGGTCCGCGGGCACTCCCATACGCCCGCCCGCCCCTCGCACTCCACCAGCCGCACCCCGGCCCGGCCCACCCAGCCGATCCGCCGGGCCGGCACCCCTGCCACGAGCGCGAAGTCCGGCACGTCCCGGGAGACGACCGCACCGGCCGCGACCAGCGCCCACCGCCCCACGCGCACCCCTGCCACGCACACCGACCGGGCCCCCAGCGAGGCGCCTTCGCCGACCACCACGCCGGCGGCCTCCCAGTCGTCCCCGCGCTTGAGCCGGCCGTCGGGGTCGACCGCCCGCGGGTAGAAGTCGTTGGTCAGCACGGCGGCGGGCCCGATGAACACCCCGTCGCCGAGGACGGCCGGCTCGTACACGAGCGCGTAGTTCTGCAGCTTCACGTGGTCCCCGATGCGCACGCCCGGACCGACGTACGCACCGCGCCCGACGATGCAGCCGCGCCCGAGCCGGGCCTCCTCCCGAATCTGCGCCAGATCCCAGATCGTGGTCCCCTCTCCGAGTTCGGCGGTCTCGTCGACCTGGGAGGAGGGCTGGATGCGGACACTCACGGCGGTCCCCTTACGGCTCGCGAGGCGTTCGTACGCACGCCGCTGCGGCGCACGCCCGGAGCATATGCGCCGCCGCCGAGTCCCACCCCCAGGATCAACGGACTGTTCGCGGACCGGACTTGGCGGCGGCCGGCCGGGCCCTGACCGGCGGGGGCCGCGCCGCCCTGCCCCGCCCGCTCAGGGCCGGATGCCGTCGCAGGCGATCATCAGGTGGCGCGGCCCGCGCAGCACCGCGTTCTGGCGGTACGGCGGCGGGTCCTCCAGCAGCCGCGGGTTCTCCAGCCGCCGCGCCAGCTCGCTCAGCGCGAGCTGTGCCTCCAGCCGCGCCAGCGGCGCACCGAAGCAGCTGTGGATGCCGCTGCCGAGCCCCAGGTGCTGGATGTCCTTGCGGTCCGGGTCGAAGCGTTCGGGGTTCTCGAACCGCTGCGGATCCCGGTTGCCGGCGGCCAGCATCAGCCACATCGAGGACCCCTTGGGGATGGTGACGCCCCGCACCTCGATGTCGGCCAGCGGCGTGCGCTGCGGGAGCATCTGCACCGGCGGCTCGAACCGCAGCAGCTCCTCCACCAGCGGCACCGCGAGCCCCGGCTCGGCCCGCAGCCGCCGCAGCACGTCCGGATTGCGCAGCAGCGTCAGCATGCCGTTCGTGATCAGGTTGACGGTGGTCTCGTGCCCGGCGATCAGCAGCAGCGCCGCGGTGCTCAGCAGCTCCATCGTGGACATCGACTCGTCCGGGCCGTGCCCGGCGGCCAGCTGCGACAGCATGTCGTCGGCCGGGTTCCTGCGCCTCTCCTCGATCAGCCCGGCCAGGTACATGCCCAGCTCCATGCGGGCGTCGTGCGTGATCTTCTCCCGCTCGGCCGCGTCCGCGTCCGGATCGGGGTCCAGGCTCGCCGCCAGGGTGTCGGCCCACACGTGGAAGCGGGCCTCGTCCTCCTTCGGCACCCCGAGCAGCCGGCAGATCATGGTCACGGGGAAGGGGTAGGAGAACTGGTCGACCAGATCGATCCGCTCCGTGCCGGCCGTGTTCCCGTCGGCCCCGGTCCCGAGACCGTCGATCAGTCCCTTCACGATGAGCTCGAGGTCGCCGCGCATCCCCTCGATCCGGCGCGGGGAGTGCGGCGGCCCGAAGGGCCGGTTGGTCATCCGGCGCAACCGGTCGTGCTCGGGCGGGTCCAGCTTCAGGAAGCTCGGCGGCAGCGCCCCCTCCTCCTCGTCGTCTCCCAGCGGGTCGCCGCCGGAGGCGGTGCGGTTGCGGACGTCGGAGCTGAGCCGCGGGTCGTGCAGCAGGCTCTTGATCTCGTAGTACGTGCTGACGACGTACGGGCCCTCCCCGTCGTGGTAGACGGGCGTCCTGCGGAGCTCCTCGTACAGCGGGTACGGGTTCGCGCGGGTCTCGTGGTCCAGGATCTGGGTCAGGATGCCTTGCTTCATGGACGGGTCCTCCGGGAGCGGGCGTGCGGGGCGGTCAGCGCCCGGCGGGGGTGAACGTCAACCGCCGGTCGGTCGGCGAGTATCCGCTGAGGGTCACGGTCGGCCCGTGCGTGGGAACCGACGGGTCGGGGAAGTCCGCCGGCACCGGCCGGGCCCCCTCGGCGCGCCGGTCGACATTGGCGAACGGCGGCGGGAACGGCGCGGTCGTCTCGATCTGCCGCTCGTAGAACTCCAGCCAGCGCGCGTTGTCGAAGGTGACCGCGCCGATGACCCGACCCTGGTACCCGTACACCCCGGTGAAGCGGCGCTCGCCCAGCGAACCCTGCGTGATCATGATCTCCGTGCCCATCGACGGCACGCCGACGGACTTGATGTTCACGCCGAACTGGCTCGACCAGAAGGCCGGCACCCAGATGTGGGGACGCCGCTCGGTGCTGTCGCTGAGCATGTTGTGGGCCGCGGTCTCCGCCTGGGAGACGGCGTTGCCCCAGTGCTCCAGCGACAGGAACTGGTAGCCGAACAGCGGGTGCGGGGAGCGGGCGACGTCGCCGGCCACGTAGACGTCGTCGGTGACGATGCCCCGGATGTCGAAGGCCCGGCAGCCCGCGTCGCAGGCGATGCCGCGGGGGCCCGCGCCCAGCCCGGAGCCGGCCAGCCACTCGGTGTTGCGCTGCGCGCCCAGCGAGACGACCACCACGTCGCACTCCAGCGTGGTGCCGTCCGACAGGTGCGCGGCCCGGACCCGTCCGGTGGAGTCGCCCTCCAGGGCGGTCACCATGATGCCGGTGCGCAGGTCCACCCCGTTCTCTCGCTGGAGCTGCCCGGCCACCGCCCCGACGACCCCGCCGAGCGCGCCCACCAGCGGTGCGTCGGCCCGCTCGGCGACGGTGACGTCGAGCCCGCGCTCGCGGCAGGCGGAGGCGATCTCCGACCCGGTGAACCCGGCGCCGATGACCAGCACCCGGCGCGGCCCGGCGTCCAGCCGCTGGGCCAGGGCCGCCCCGTCGTCGCAGGTGCGCAGGACGAACACGCCGTCGAGCTCGCCCTCCGCCTCGTTCGGCCACGGCCGCGCCCGCACGCCGGTGGCGATCAGCAGCCGGTCGTAGGCGACCTCCTCGCCGTCGGCCAGCTTGACCCGGCGGGCCGCCATGTCCAGGCCGCTGGCCGCCACGCCCAGCCGCCACTGCGCGTCGACCGCGCGGCGGCGGGGCAGCGCGGTGTGCTCGGCGCGGGCCTTGCCGAGCAGCACCTGCTTGGACAGGGGTGGCCGGTCGTACGGCTCGTGCGGTTCGTCGCCGATCATGGTGAGCGAGCCCTTGAAGCCCTTCGCCCGGAGGGTCTCGGCGGCCCTCAGGCCGGCGAGCGAGGCCCCGACGACGACGATCCGTCCGCTGTTCTTCAGGCTCTCCAGCGTCGGGTCAGGCATCGCGTGCCTCCAGTTCCTCCACGAGGATGGCCTGTACGGGGCAGGCCGCGGCGGCCTGGGCCACCCGCTCGCGCTGGGCGGCCTCGGCCTCCGGGTCGTACAGCAGCCCCTCGTCCCCGTGCATCGCGAACACGTCGGGAGCCAGGAAGGCGCACTGCGCGTACCCCTGGCATCGGTTGAGATCGACGACAAGCCTCAGCAAGGTGCGGTCCTTTCCGTGGCCCCCCGGCTCAGCGTGCCGCCCCCGTTCCCACCCGGCCCGTCTGCCGGTCCGTTGGAGTGAACCCGGCTCCGCCGGCCACCGGGCCCCGCCCGGACCCTCCCCCGGACTCAGTCCGGGGGACCCGCACTCAAACGCCGGCGAGGCTGGATCTGCCGGCTCCCCGCCTCGAAGGACGGAGGCGCCGTCGCTTTCGAGCCGGGGGTGCAACATCAGCCTCGCCGGCGTTTGAGGCGCGGGGTCTGGGGCGGAGCCCCAGGAACGCAGAGCGGTCCCGCGGGGCCCACCGGCTACCCGCGGCGGTGGCGGGACGTGCGGAGCACGTACAGGCTGATGGCCAGGGCCCAGGCCGGGAAGACCAGCTCCGACCACGGCACGGAGGAGCTCACGCCCAGCAGCACCAGCCCGACCATGTACCCGCCCAGGCTCAGCGCCCGCGGGAAGGCCCCGAGCCGGTGCCCGATGGTCGAGGCCGCGATGACGAATACGGCGCCCATCCGCATCCCGTACGTCGTCAGCAGCGTGTACGCGAAGTGGCGGCCGAAGTCCTGCGGCTGGTCGGCGGTCAGCACGGTCCAGCCCGCGGCGGCCGCGCCGAAGAGGCAGGCGACGAAGACCAGCCCGCTGCCGAGGAAGACGGTGGCGAAGAAGCGGTCCTCGGCGTCCCCGGTGTGCTCGCGCAGCGCCCCCATGAACCACAGGAAGGCGATGCCGGCGAACGGGACGAGCTCGACGGCCGTGTCCAGCGCGGCCCGGCGGTCCGGGGCGACGGTGACCTGCTCCGCGCCGGCGCCCGCCGGCAGGGAGATCCGGATCAGCACGATCGAGGCCGCCAGCAGCACGGCGAAGACCACGCCCGCGAGGCCGGCGGCCCTCGGTGTGGCCGGATCCATGGTCCGGGAGCCACCCGGCGCGCGTTGTCTCATGCCCCCAGCAAGCCGCCCCGCGCGGGCCCCGGCCAGCGGGACCGCCCACCCGGGTGACGCCCGGCACCCTGCGCCGGCCCGGCCGCGCGGGTCAGCGCCCGGGCCCTGACCGGGGGACGGGCTCCCACACGGAGCGGGTCGCGCCGAAGCCGCTCTCGTGCACCCAGACGTGGGTGCACGAGGGGCACTGCAGGTGCAGCAGGCTGCCCGTGTTCGTCAGCAGGTAGCGCCAGTGCCGCGAGCAGCTCCGCTGCGCCGCGCACGGATCGCAGCCCTGCCGGTCGTCGCAGTTCGGGCAGGCCACCCAGGCGCGGCGGCCCGGGTCGGCCTGCGGGTCAAGCGGCAGCACGGCCGCCGCCTTCGCGCCGGGGCAGGACACCGGCCGCGACCAGGTCCTCGTAGATGCGCTGCTGGTCCGCGTCGAGGCCGGAGTACAGCAGGTCGTAGGCGACCTCCTCGCCGCGGAGGACCTCGACGGGGTCCCACTCCGGCCCGAGGGCGGCCAGCACCTGGGCGCGGCGCTGCAGCTCCTGCGCGGTGAGGTCGACGTCGAAGCCGACCAGCGCGGCGCTGTCCGGCGTCCCGGCGGCGGAGCCGTCTTCCGGGCGGGGGCGGGGAGTCTGGTCGTGGGGGGCCATGCTCAGGAACTTAGGTATGCCTTCTTTCCCCGGTCAAGGGAGGGTGGGCAGAGTCACAGCAGGCCAGAGGCCCGGTGGCCCCCCGCACCGGGCCTCTGACGGCCGCGATCGACGGCCGCGCCCGGCCGCCGGGATCCGGGATCGGTCGCCGGGCCGGTCAGGCCTTCGGCACCGATACGGGCACGCGCCGCCGCGCGGAGACGGACGGGATCACGCCGCCGTCGACGTGGTTCGCCTTGAGCGCCTCGTACGCCTGGAACAGCGCCCGGACCCTGACCTCCCGCCGGGCGGCGCACGCCGTCAGGTCACCCGCGCACTGGAGCTCCCAGCGCGGGAAGCGGCGCCGGGTCCTGGCCACGGGGGCGCTGGGCGCGAAGTACAGCATGGTGGTGTTCTCGTGCGGGTTGTGGGCCGAACCCTCGTAGACCATCCGGCCGGTGGTCTCCAGCCCGTCCGCCAGGCGGGTGAGGCGGGCCTCCTCGGCCTCGGCCATGAACAGGCCGACGTGGTTCTCGAAGCCGTGTACGCGCTCCTGCGCGCTCACGTCGTCCTTGTAGCCGGGGCTGCACCGAGGGAAGAGGAAGACCTCCACCTCCGGCGCCGGTTCGGTGGTGACGCGCAGCCGCGTCACCCGTATGTCCGCATCGTCCGGCAGCCAATGGCGCTCCACCAGACGGCGCTTGACCAGCACGCTCGGTATGGTGGTCGAGGCGCGCCAGCCGTTTTCCTCGAAGTACTCGAGAGCGGATTCGACCGTTTCCGGGAACAGTAGCGTTGCGCAATGCGAAACAACGCATCCGCTCTTGATTTCCCGTTTGAGATCTCCCGGTATCCAGGGTGGGAGGAGAGCGTCCAGTGATTTGTTGGAGGCATGGAGGGCGTAGTCAACAGCATGCTGGAGCCGCTGGACGTCGCACGGTTCGAACGTCACGGGATGCATGTCGCAGCCTTTCTGTTGCCGACACCTGATTAAAGCCATGTCACCCGTCAGGCGGCATTCGGCCCTACTCTGAACGGGTGATCGGAAGTCGTTGACCTGCGCACCTTTGAGTTCTCCCGCGCTGCGGCCGGACCCCCTTACGGGCTACGGACCTTGTGGCGGAAGGGTCTTCCCCAGGAGGTGGAGAGAAATGTCGCGCTACGGCAGAAGAAAACCTCCGCGTATCGTGATCGCCGGTGCCGGAATCGGCGGCCTCACAACCGCCTTGAGTCTTCATGCGGCAGGCCTGGACGATGTGGTGATCCTGGAATCCTGCCCGAAGATGCGCGCCGTCGGCGCCGGAATCAACCTGCAGCCGGCCGCCGTGCGGGAACTCACCGAACTCGGGCTGGCGCAGGCCCTCGACGAGGTCGCCGTCGCCACCACCCGGCTCCAGTACCACCACCGCTACGGCGGCCTCATCTGGTCCGAGGCCCGCGGACGGGCCGCCGGATACCGCTGGCCCCAGTACTCGGTGCACCGCGCCCGCCTCCAGGACCTGCTGCTGGCCGCGGTACGGCAACGCCTCGGCCCCGACGTGCTGCTGACCGGCCGCCGCCTGGTCCGCTACGAGCAGGACCGGATACCCGGTGGCCCGCGGGTGCGGGCGTACGTGGCGGGGGAGTCCGAGCCCTTCGGCTGCGACCTGCTCATCGGCGCCGACGGCATCAACTCGACCGTGCGCGCCGCCATGTACCCCGACGAAGGGCCACCGCTGCACAACGGCATCTCCATGTGGCGCGGGGTGACCCAGGGGCCGCCCTTCCTCGACGGGCGCACCATGGTCATCCTCGGCTGCAACTCCCGCGTCAAGGCCGTCGTCTACGCGGTCTCCCGGCCGGACCGCGCCGGGCGGTCCCTGCTCAACTGGGTGGTGGAGAGCCGCACCGGAACCGGCCTCGGCACCGGGACCGACCCCGGATCCGGCACCGCCCCCGGCACCGGCTCGGACGCCGAGCGGTACGCCGCCGAGCCGCCCGCCGGCGCCGACTGGGACCGCACCGTGCCCCCCGAGGACGTCCTCGCCCACATCGACGGCTGGCGCAGCGACTTCCTCGACCTCCACGGCATCGTCGCCGCCGCGCCCCGCATCGGCCTCTACCCGATGATCGACCGCGACCCGCTGCCCTCCTGGACCGACGGCCGCGCCGTCCTGCTCGGCGACGCCGCGCACCCCGTCTACCCGACCGGCTCCAACGGTGCCTCGCAGGCCGTCGTCGACGCCCGCGTCCTGGCGTACGAACTCGCCCGCCACGACGTGGACGAGGCCCTGTCCCGCTACGAGGCCGCCCGCCGGCCGCACACCACGAGCCTGCTCGCGGCCCACCGCCGCCTCGAACCCGATCCGCTGCTCCGTCAGGTGGAGGCCCTCGCCCCGAACGGCTTCCTCGACATCCGCCACGTCCTGCCGGCTGACCGGCTCGACGGCATCAAGTCCTGCACCCGCCAGGTCACCGGTACGGACGCCGCGGAGCTCAACGCACGCACCTCCTGGAGCGTCCTCGTATGAACGGCTTCCGCATACGCCCCCCCGCCGCCGCAGCACTGGCCTCCGTCGCCCTGCTGTCGGCGCTCGTGCCCGCCCTCCTCCAGCCGCCGGCCAACCGCCCGCCCGCCGGATCCCCCGCCCTGTTCCCCGACTGCGGCCCCACGGCCGGCAGTGCGACCTGCACCCGGTGGGGCCCCGCCGCCGCACTCGGCCACGGCACCGTGAGGACGTACGGGGAGTACGCGAACGGGATACCCCGCGCCCTGGGCGTCTCCCTCACCGCCGCCGCCCTCACCGGACTGCCCACCGCCCCCACCGACGGCAGGCACTGCTACGACGCGGACGGCGACGACCACATCGACGCCATGCACGAGTGCGTCGGCGGACACAGCCGGGAGCTCGCCCTGCCCGTCCCCTCCTCCTCGCCCTCCCCCTCGTCCTCCTGGTCCTCTTCGTCCTCTTCGTCCTCCCCGGCCGACATACCGTTCCGGTGGGCGCTGTTCAACTGGAACCCGTACGGCCACAACCCGCACGGCCGCTACGACGTCCCCCACTTCGACGTGCACTTCTACCTGGTCCCGCAGGAGGACCGCGCAGCGATCAGAACCGGCGGCTGCGCCCTGCTCATCGCCTGCGACCAGCTGGACGCGGCCGGCGAGCCCGTCCCCGCCGCCTACCTGCCGGTGGGCTATCCCGCGAGCAGCCCGCAGACCGCCGAAGGGGCCATGGGCGCACACCTCGACAGCCGGCCCCCGACCACCGGCACGCTCAGTGGCCAGACCTTCATCTACGGCGCCTACGCGGGCCGGCTCATCTTCCTGGAACCCATGCTCACCAAGGAGTTCCTGGAGCAGCACAGCACCGCGCCCGCCCCGCACCGCACCTGCGAACCGGTGCCCCAGCCGAAGGCCTGGCAGGCCCCCGGCTGGTACCCCACCCGGTACTGCACCGCCTACCGGCCCGAGCGCGGCGACTACACCGTCTCCCTCACGGACTTCGTCCACGCCCCCGGTATGCAGGACCTCGCCACCGGCAACTGACGGCGCGGGCCCGGCACCCCATCCGGTGCCGCACCCGTACCGCACCGGTGTCCCCGCGTGGCGCAACGGCCTCGCCGCGGACAGCCGTCACAATCGGAACGTCGGGTACCGCCCAAAAAGAGCCCGATCGCCTCACCGCCTTTCACACCCTTTGGGGGCCGGTTCATGTACGCAGCTGTGGTCCACGCCCTGGGGCAGCCGCCCCGGTACGAGTCCGTGCCGGAGCCCGTCCCCGAACCCGGCGAGGTGGTCGTCGAGATGCTGGCGGCGGCGCTCTACCCGCTGGTGCGCGCGTTCGCCTCGGGCGGCCACTACACGGGCGGCGACGCCCTGCCCCTGACCCCCGGCTTCGACGGGGTCGGCCGGACCGCGGACGGTGCGCTCGTCTACGTCCCGGCCACCGAGCCCCCGCACGGCACGATGGCCGAGCGCATCGCCGTACCGGCCGATGCCCTGATGCCCGTACCGGACGGGCTCGACCCGGTCGCGGTCGCCGCCGCCATGAACCCCGCCTCCTCCGCCTGGATCGCCCTGCGCGAGCGGGCCCGGCTGCGCCCGGGGGAGTCCGTCCTCGTCCTCGGCGCCACCGGGAACGCCGGGCGGGCCGCCGTCCGGCTGGCCCGCGACCAGGGCGCCGCCGAGATCGTGGCGGCCGGCCGTGATCCACGGGCGCTGCAGGCCGTGAGCGGGCTCGGCGCCGACCGTACGGTGGCGCTGGACGGGCCCGACGAGGAGGTCGCGGCCGCCTTCGGCTCCGCGGCCGCCGACGCGGACGTCGTCCTGGACTACCTGTGGGAGCGGCCCGCGGAGCTGGCGCTCGACGGCATCCTGCGCTGCCGCACCGACCTCGCCCGGCCGCTGCGGTGGGTGCAGGTGGGTTCGGCGGCCGGTCCGGACATGACCCTGCCGTCCGCCTGGCTGCGCAAGGCGGACGTGAGCATCTGCGGCAGCGGCCTCGGGTCGATCCCGGGCTTCCGCCGCACCGCCGCCCTGCGCGAGCTGCTCGCCCACCTGCCGTCCCTGGAGCCGACGTCGGAGGTGACCGCCCTGCCGCTGTCCGAGGTGGAGGCGGCCTGGCAGTCCCCGCTGCCCTCCGGGTCCCGGATCGTCTTCGTGCCGTCCGGCGGCGGGGCGCGTGCCTCGGCCGCCTCGGAGGCCTCCGCCGCCGGCGCCTGACGCGTTGCCGCCCGGCGGTCGCGTCAGTCGACCCGGTCCACGGGGGCGAGCAGCCCGTCCGCGGACCCCGGCACCACGGGCAGGGACCGGGTGGTGAGCAGGTCGCCCGGTTCCACCGCGCCCGCCGCTGAGAAGCCGATGTGCACGCGCAGTCCGTACGAGCGTGCGGGATCGAGGTCCGCGACCCGCACGCCGAACGGGATCCGCCCGCCCGGCGAGAGGCGTACGCCGGTCCGGAGCTGCGAGCCCGCCACGGTCGAGGGCGCATCGGCCAGGGAGACGTCGCGGACCTCCACCAGGACCCGGGCGGCCACGGCCGCGGGCGCATCGGGGGGCAGCAGCACCCATCCCGTGACCTCGGACGTCACCCGGGCCGCCCGGCCCCGGCCGCCGCCGGGGCGGCCGGGGCCTTGCCGTACGGGACGGCCGGGGTCACTGCTGCTGTCCGGCGCGGCCGGCGAACAGCGAACCGAGCTGCGACACGAGGCTGCTGTGGCTGAGCTGGAGCTCGCCCACGAGCTGGGTGAGCCGGCGCACCTGCTCGGCGAGTCCGTCGGACGGGCCGTCGGCCAAGCCCGCCGCGCGGTGCTGGCCGGCCAGGGCGAACGGGCTGCCGAAGCCGAGGGCCGGGGCCTCCATGGCCGGTGCCCGCAGCCCGCGCGTCACCGGGTACAGCGCGTGGACCCCGTCGATGTCGCCCTGCGAGAGCCCGGTGCGCTGGCCCATCACCACGCCCGGGGGCAGCGGCTGCCGGGGCACGAGGGTGGGCTTGGAGGGGTCGATCGCGAACGCCGTCGGCGGGTAGTGCATGACCGAGCCGTAGTCGTAGGGCCCCAGGTCGTCGCCGTCGGCGATGTGCTGGAGGAAGTTGAACTGCATCGACGGGTCGATGTTCGAGAAGACGACCTTGATGAACCGGTCGCGGTCCTCACGGCTCTGCTCGTGCCACAGGCCCACCGTGTGCCCGATCTCGTGGATGGCGTTGCCGGCGGTGCAGTTGGGGCCCAGGGTGATCGGCTGCCGGCCGCCCTGCCGGCCGACCATCGACGAGCAGCCCTCGCCCGGGACGAACCGGACGAAGTCCGGGAACAGGCCCGCGTTCGCGGGCGTGCGCTGCACGAACCGGATCCGGGTGTGCGCCTCCCAGTGCCCGATCGCGTCGGTGACGCGCTGCGCGTTGGGCAGGGCGGGGTCGATCTCGAAGGGGACGGTGGCGTTCGGCCAGCGGAACTGCTGACCGGGGATCCCGATCGATTCGATCATCGGCGCGTCGCCGGCTGCCGCCTGGTTCTCCAGTTCCTTCACGGTGCCGAGGACGATGTCGCCCTCGAACATGGCCAGCCCGTCGACGTCGGCGTACGGAAGGCCCTTGGCGCGGAAGGTCTCGCCGGAGACCAGCGCGGTCCCCACCGCGGGACCGGACCGGAGTTCGCCGCTTCCGACGGTCCGCCCGCCGGTACTGCGGGTCCGTCCGGCCGCGGCTCTCTTGCCTGCCGGTGCCTTCTCCTTGGCGGCGGTCTTCTCGGCCCTCTCGGCCCTCTCGGCCTTCCCGGTCTTCGCCGTCTTCGCGGCGGCGGTCTTCTTCGTGCGGCGCTTCGGCTCCGGAGCGGGTGTGTTCATCGTTCACCTCGGTGCGGGGGGTGGTGGGTCACGGCCATGCGTTCCACGTGTCGCCCGTCATCCATGCATGCGGTGCCCCCATTTGGTCCGAACCGATGCCGCACGAGACCGGCCGCCGCGAGCAGGGCGATCAGGGCGCAGACCGCCGGCCAGCCGTACGCGGTGCACGCGCGCACGCCCAGCCAGGACCCTGCGGTACCGCCCAGGTAGGAGCAGGTCATGTACGCGGTGGTGAGCCGGCTGCGGGCGTCGGGCCGGACGGCGTACACCCGCGCCTTGTTGGCGACCATGCCGCCCTGCATGGCGACGTCCAGCAGCAGCATGCCCGCGGTCAGCGCGGCCAGCCCCGCCGCGCCGCCCAGGCCGCCGACGGCGAGGACCCCGGCCGAGACGACGACTCCCAGCAGGCAGACCAGGTTCACCGGGGCGGGCCCGTGCCGGTCCACCAGTCGGCCGACGTACGGGGTGCACACGATGGTGGCCCCGCCGACCAGGGCGAGCAGCCCGACGGCCTGCGCCCCCCTTCCGTACACGGGCCCCGTCAGCAGCAGGGCCACGCTGGTCCACGCGGCCGAGAACCCGCCGAACACGACGGCCTGGTAGAAGCAGGAGCGCCGCAGCTCCGGCTCGGCGAGCAGCAGCCGCAGCGGCTGGGTGAGGAACTCCGCGTACGGGCGGCGGACCGCGGACTCCGAGGGGGTGGTCTGCGGCACCGCGTACGCCATGACGGCCGCCAGCAGCAGGGCCACCACCGAGGCCACCAGGTACGGGGCCCGCCAGCCCAGCCATTCGCCGAGCACCCCGCTGAACGTACGGGCCAGCAGCATGCCCGCGGTCGAGCCGCTCAGCAGCGTGCCGATCACGGCCCCCTGGCGCTCCGGCGCCACCATACCGGCGGCCATCGGCCCGATGACCTGCGCGGCCACCGTGGTCAGCCCGACCAGGCCGCTCGCCGCGACCAGCGGAGCCAGGGCCGGGGCGCAGCCCGCACCCAGCAGCGCCAGACCGGTGAGGGCGAGCAGGACCACCAGGAGCGGGCGGTTGCGGAACCGGTCGCCGAGCGGCACCAGCAGGACCATCCCGGCGGTGTAGCCAATCTGGGTGGCGGTCACCACGAGGGAGGCCGCATCCGGCGGGACGTCCAGCCCGGTGGCGATCAGCGGGCCGATGGCCTGGGGGAAGTAGAGGTTCCCCACGGCGACGGCGCAGGTCAGGGAGAGGATCAGCACCAGCCGGCGGCTCAGCGGGCGCGCAGGAGCCGGGCCCGCGGCGGGAGTCGGGGATGTCATGCAGGCAGTCCACGGCACCCGGAGCGCCCTGCCAACTGATGTAGCGTACGGCTTAATGATCAGCTTCGAGCTCGGTGTCGAAGACCTGGCGCACACCCGTTTCGCCGTCTCGCCCCTCGGCGAGACCGTGCTCAGCCTGCGGGTGCTGCGCGATCCGGGCATCTCCGCACTGCACCTGCCGTGGCTCAGATCGGTCCGCCCCGGGCTGGCCGGCCTGGACACCGGCCTGCTGATGGCCCTGGTGACCGACCTGCTCACCCTCCCCGACTTCCTGACGCCCCGGCCCGCGGCCTTCGAGCCGGCCTTCGAGGACGAACTGGCCGTCGTCCGCGCCACCCCGCCCCACGTGGTACGCCGCGACCTGCTGGCCGCGTACGACGGCGAACCGCTCCCCGCGCCCCTGCACGCGGCGACCGAAGCCGGCGACGGGCCCGTCAGCGCACTGCGCGATACCGTCTGCACGCTCCTGCAGCGGTACTGGGAGAGCGCCGTCCGGCCGTTCTGGCCGCAGATCCGCCTGGTGGCCGAGGCCGACATGACCTACCGGGCGCGGCAGCTGGCCCGGGGCGGCGCCCGGCTGCTGTTCGCCGACATGCACCCGCAGCTGCGCTGGGAGGACGAGGGCGGCCGGGGCGTCCTGCGGATCCACCGGACCATCGGCGGGTACCACGCCAGGGCCTGCGGCCGGGGCCTGCTGCTGGTGCCCTCCGTCTTCGCCCACAAGTGCGCTCCGCCGGTCGGCCCGCAGGAGCCGCCCGGTCTGCTGTACCCCTGCCGCGGCGTGGCGACGCTCTGGGCGCCCGTGCCCGAGGACGGTCCCGGCGCCGGCCCGGCAGGCGGGGGTCCGGCCCTCGTGCAGCTCCTCGGCGCCCCCCGGGCCCGGCTGCTGAGCATGCTGGCGGAGCCGCTGGCCACGGTGGAGCTCGCCCGTCGGCTGCGGGTCACGCCGAGCGCCGTCTCCCAGCACCTGCGGGTGCTGTACGCGGCCGGCCTCGTCACCCGGGCCCGCCACGGGCGGCAGGTCCTGTACCGGCGCACCCCGCTCGGCGACGGTCTGACAGCGGGACGCGGGGGCGGCGGGACGCGTGGGGCCGGTGGTGCCGGCTTGGTCAACGGGGTGCCGGGATCAGCGGGGGGCTGAGGCGGTCCCCCACTGTCCGGCTCGGGGGCGCGTCAGGGGTGCGTCAGGGCCTTCCCCGAGGACCGGGACTAAGCCCCGGACGCATGATCCTTCCATGTCGAACACACCACGCCGGTGGCCCTGGTTCACCGTCGCTCCGCTCTGCCTGACGGTCTACGGACTCATCCGCCTCAGCGACCCCACGCACAACCCCGGCTTCGCCTGGAGCCTCGGCCATCTGGCGCTGCTGGCCTCCGTCTTGGCCTTCGTCCCGGCGATGTGGCGCATGCGGCGGTGGGCGGCGGCCGGGCGGGGGCCGACGGTTCGCGCGCTCGCCGGCGCCGCGACGGCCGCGGGCCTGCTCGGAGCGGCAGCGGTGACGGCGCAGGCCGCGATCGACCTGGTGGTCGGGTTCCTCTGCGCGGACCGCGCGGCCATGAACGTCATGTTCGACAGCGTCAGGAGCCACCCGGGCGTGACGCCCGCCGTCTACACCGTCCTCCCGCTGCTCTTCTACGTCGGCATGGTCCTGCTCACCGCCCAGCTGGCGGCCATGCGGCGGATCGCGGCCTGGCGGCCGCTCGTGGTGGTCGCCGGCATCGCCGTCACCGCCGCGAGCCTCGATCTCATGCCGCTGGGCGGGCTGTTGCTGCTCCTGGCCCTCGCGCCCCTGGACCGGCAGCAGCAGCTCGCGGTGCCGGCTCCGGCGCCGGTCTAGCGGGGCCGGCTACTGCTCAGGTGGGAGGCGTACGCGGCCGAAATCATCATCTGGGCGCAGGAGTCGGCGGGCCGGCGGGCCAAGAATGGCGGTCATGACACCACAACTCGCCACCCTTGCCCAGCAGACCGCCGACCGGCTGGCCGAGCAGCAGGTGGGCGCGGTCGTCGCCGCGGTCGCAGGCGACGACGTGGAGATCCGCGGTGCCGGGCGCACCGGCGGCCCCGGCTCCCGTGTCCCCGGCCCCGGCACCCTGTTCGAGATCGGGTCGGTGACCAAGGTGTTCACCGCCCTGGTCCTGGCGCGCCTGGCGGTGGCCGGCACGGTGGACCTGGACGAGCCGCTGGCCGCGCTGCTGCCGCCCGGCGCTGTCGTCCCGGCGCGCGGCGGCCGGGAGATCTCCCTGCGCCACCTGGCCACGCACACCTCCGGCCTGCCCCGCCTGCCCAAGGGCATGATGCTGCCCGCGCTGCTGCGTCCCGCCAAGCCGGACCCGTACGCCGGCTGCACCGCCGACGTCTTGCTGTCCGGCCTGGCCAGGACCCGGCTCGGAGCGGTGCCGGGGGAGCGGTTCCGCTACTCCAACCTCGGGGCGGGCCTGCTGGGCCTGGCCCTCGCCCGCCGCGCCGGAACGGACTACGAGGCCCTGGTCACCAGGGAGATCTGCGCCCCGCTCGGCCTGGCCGACACCGCCGTCACCGTCGACGGCAGCCGCTCGCCCGCCCTTGCCCAGGGCCACACCGGCCGCGGGCGCCCCGCCCGCCCCTGGCACCTCGCCGACCTGGCCGGCGCCGGAGGGCTGCGCTCCACCGCCACCGACCTGGCGGCCTTCCTCCGGGCCCAGTGGGACACCCGCCCGGCCGAACTCGCCGAGGCGATCCGCCTCAGCCGCGAGGTCGAGCACCGCACGAGCCCGTTCGCGTGGATCCACCTCGGCTGGATGGCGCACCGCCTCCACGCCCGGCAGGGCGGCCACCTCCAGATCTGGCACAACGGCGGCACCGGCGGCTTTTCCTCCTTCGTCGGGTTCGACCCGGAGAAGCAGGTGGCCGTCGTAGCCCTGGGCAACACCCAGCGTGCGGTGGACGCCCCGGCCTTCGAGCTCCTGCGCACCCTCCAGGCGGCGTAAGGGCTGCGGCTGCCGGGGCTGCTGCGGCCACCGGGGCGCGTACAGCGGGTGCCCGGCGGCGCCCGCGACCGTAGCGTGAGAGCAGGACGACGACGGGGCGGGACGGGCCCTGCCTGCGAAGGGACGACCTGCGATGCGCCGATATCCGCCGATCGGGGACCACGGACTGATCGGGGACCTCCGGACGGCCGCGCTGGTCTCCTCGGAGGGCGTGCTCGACTGGTTCTGCGCCCCCCGCTTCGACTCGCCGAGCCTCTTCGCGTCCCTCCTGGACCACGACCGCGGCGGCCGCTTCGCCATCACCGTCGAGGCCCCCGGCACCGTCACCCGCCAGCTCTACCTGGCGGACACCGCCGTCCTCGTCACCCGCTTCATGACCGAGGACGGCGTCGGCGAGGTCATCGACTTCATGCCGCTGGGCGAGGCGGAGGCCCCCGGCGACCGGCACCGGATCTTCCGGGTCATGCGCGTCACCCGCGGCAGCATCCGCTTCCGGCTCGAATGCCGGCCCGCGTTCGACTACGGGCGCGCCCCGCACGCCCTCGCGCTCGGCCCGGACACGGCCCGCTTCACCGGCCCGGAGCTCACGGCCTTCCTCCAGGTGGGCCCCGCGGTACGGCTGGCGGAGGCGGACGGCCCCGGCGTGGAGGGCGAGGCGGAGCTGGCGCAGGGCGACATGGCGGCGGCCGTCCTGACGGTCTGCCACGACCCCGCCGCAGCGGCCCCGGAGCCGCTCGCCGCGCCGGACGTCCGCCGCGCGTTCCTGTCCACGTACGACTACTGGCACCGCTGGCTGCGCCGCAGCCGGTACCGGGGCCGGTGGCAGCAGATGGTCAACCGCTCGGCGATCACGCTGAAGCTGATGACGTACGCGCCGACGGGCGCCCCCGTCGCCGCGGTCACCATGGGCCTGCCGGAACGGATCGGCGGCGAGCGGAACTGGGACTACCGCTACACCTGGGTGCGCGACGCCTCCCTCTCGGTCAAGGCCCTGCTCGACCTCGGAATGGGCGACGAGGCGGAGGCGTTCCGGCGCTGGCTCGGGGCGCGCGTCGGCAAGAGCAGGACCGTGACCGGGGAGCCGCTGCAGATCATGTACCGGGTCGACGGCGACCCGCACCTCGACGAGGAGGTCCTCGGCCACCTGGAGGGATACCGCGGCTCGGCACCCGTGCGGCTCGGCAACGGCGCCGCCGGGCAGCTCCAGCTCGACATCTACGGCGAGGCCGTCTTCGCCCTCAGCCACACCTCCGACCTCGCCCAACTGGCCGGGTACGACGGCTGGAAGAGCCTCAGCGACCTCCTCGACTGGCTGGCCCGCTCATGGGACCGGCCCGACGAGGGCATCTGGGAGACCCGCGGCGGCCGCCGCGACTTCACCTACAGCCGCCTGATGTGCTGGGCCGCCTTCGACCGGGGTATCCGGCTCGCCGCCGAACTGGCCCGTCCCGCGGATGTGGCCAGCTGGACCGCGGCCCGGGACGCCGTCTTCCACCAGGTCATGGAGCGCGGGTACAGCGACCGCCGCAAGGCCTTCGTCCAGCACTTCGACGGCGACGTCATCGACGCCTCCCTGCTGCTGATGCCGACCGTCGGCTTCCTCTCCCCGAAGGACCGCCGCTGGCTGTCGACCCTCGACGCCATCGAGGCCGACCTCGTCTCCGACAGCCTGGTCCACCGCTACGACCCGAAGGCCTCCCCGGACGGCCTCGGCGGCGACGAGGGCACCTTCTCCCTGTGCACCTTCCTGTACGTCAGCGCCCTCGCCCGCGCCGGCCGCCTCGACATGGCCCGCTACGCGTTCGACAAGATGCTCACGTACGCCAACCACGTCGGCCTGTTCGCCGAGGAGATCGCCCCGACGGGCGAACAACTGGGCAACTTCCCCCAGGCCTTCACCCACCTGGCCCTGATCTCGGCGGCCATGGCCCTGGACGAGGAACTGGACCGGGCCGAGTCCTGACACTCACCCGATCACGGGAGCGCGCGGTACTCCGGCGGCGGCCAGACGAGCTCGGGGCGCTCGTTGACGTAGTTGTGGCCGTAGAGCGCCTTCATCGCCCAGTGCCAGGCCTCGTCGTGGAAGACCAGACCGCGGTACTCATCGTCCGCCGGCTCGTACGGGTAGCACTCCACGGCCGCCCGCTCGGCCTCGGCCGCGCCCATCCCCCCGTACCGCTGCATGACCCACGCATAGGAGCGGCGCTCGCCCAGCAGATTCTCCATGTACTCGTCTTCACTCCACACCATGGAGCGGATCCCTCCCCTGGACGGCAGCACGAAGGCCCCGGACTCCACGAGGAATCCGGGGCCTTGATCGAGCGCTGGGCAGGCCTTGCACCTGCATCCCCCCACAGGAAGTGGGGTGCCTTTCCTTGGACCACCAACGCCGGGCCTGCCACCACGATCCACGGCGGCGAGCTCGAGATCCACTCTACAGCACGACGAGCGGTCCGGTTTTCCGGCCGTCACCACGTCACGTGCAGGGCAGCGGGCGAGCGGTCGATCAGGGTGGGGCGCATCCGCGGTCGGGGCCGTGACTCGTCCAGGCGGAGGTCCGGCAGGGTACGGGTGAACAGCTCCAGCGTCAGGCGCAGTTGCTGCCGGGCCAGCCGGGCGCCGGGGCAGGCGTGGGGGCCGTGGCCGAAGGCGAGGTGGTGCCCGTTGCCGGCGCGCCGGATGTCGAACTCCCCGGCCCGCGCGTACCGCTGCTCGTCGCGGTTGGCGGAGGCGTAGGCCACGAGCACCGCGTCGCCGGCCGCCAGCTTCGTCCCGGCGAGCTCCAGCGGCCGCGTCACGGTCCGCCGGAAGGCCTGGACGGCCGTGTCGAAGCGCGCACCCTCCTCCACCGCGGCCGGGACCAGCCCGGGATCGGCGCACAGCGCCCGCCACTGCGCGGGGTGGGCCAGCAGGTGGAGCAGGGTGGTGGCGATGAGGGCGCTCGTCGTGAGGAAGCCGGCGATCAGCAGGTTCTGCAGGTTCGACACCAGCTCGTGGCGCTGTTCGAGGGTCAGCTCCCCCTCCCCGGGGGCGAGGGCGGCCACCAGGTCCGAGCACAGGTCGTCCCGGGGCTCGGCGCGCCGCTCGCGCACGTAACCGTCCAGCAGATGCTGGAGGGCCACCACCTCCTCGGCGGCGGCCACCTGCTCCTGCGGGGAGAGCGGCCGGAAGAACAGCTCCTCGGCCCGGTACCCGCCGGCCACCGCCACCGGCACGTCCGCCGGGTCGAGGCCGATCAGCCGCCCCACCACCTGCCCGGGCAGCTGCCGGGCGTACGCCTCCACCAGCTCTGCGCAGCCGTCGCCGGCGAAGCCCTCCACCAGCGTGCGCGCACACCGGCGGGCGTACGGCACGAGCTCGGCCGTCCGCGTGGCCGACAGGCCCCGGTTCAGCGGGGCGCGGTGGCGGCGGTGGGCGGCCCCGTCGGTGGTGAGCACCGTGGGCCGCGGCCCGAAGCCGCCCGCCAGCACGCCGAACGCCGCCTCCGACAGGGGTATGTCCGGCAGCAGGGCGTTGGCGGAGGAGAAGTCCTCCGCCCGCCGCAGCACCTCCCGTACGTCCCGGTCGCGGGCCACCAGCCACGCATCGAGCTCCGGCACGTACAGCAGCCCCTCGGCCCGGCGGGCCCGGGCGTACAGGTCGTAGGGGTCGCGGTACAGCTCGTCCCGCACTGCCTGATCGTGCTGCCATGCCACCACGGGCCTCCGGATCGCCGTCGGGGTGCTGCGGGTGCGCCGGGCCATGCTGCCCGATGGCCCGGCGACCCGGAAGAGCGCCCAGGGCCGGTCCGCGCAGGCCCGCGTCAGGCGCCCGGGCGCCCCCGGGCCGGCCGCAGGGGCAGCCGGTGCAGCTGCACCTCCGCGAGGCGCCCCTGCGCCACCCGCACCGTCATGTACGTGCAGTACGGCTGGCGCCGCCGGTCGGTCGGCGAACCCGGATTGAGCAGCCGCAGCCGACCGTCGGCCACGGAGTCCCAGGGGATGTGGCTGTGGCCGAAGACCAGTACGTCCAGGTCGGGGAAGCGCTCGGCGCACCGCCGCTCGCGGCCCTGCACGGGGCCGGTCTCGTGCACGACGCCGAAGCGCAGGCCGCCGAGCTCCGCGTACGCCACTTCCGGCAGCCGCGCCCGCAGGGCGGGCCCGTCGTTGTTGCCGAACACACCGACCAGCCGGCGCGCACGGGCCTCCAGCAGGTCCAGCGTGGCCGTGTCGACCCAGTCCCCGGCGTGCACCACGACATCGGCACGCGGCACCGCCGCAAGCAGCTCGGCGGGCAGGGCCTTGGCGCGCACCGGCAGGTGCGTGTCGGACATGAGCAGAAGCTCCACCCCTCCGACGCTAGCGCGTCACGGCCCCGCGCCGCTCTGTCGGCGACACGGGGCCGGGTCTTCCCGTGGGGTGCAGTCAGTACACCAGCTTGTAGGTGACGTCGTGCGCCAGCGGGGGCGGCGCCGTGTCCGGGTACACCAGGCGGAGCGAGGTGTAGCGGTCGGTGCCGGGGCGGGCCGGCCACGTCGCCGGGCGGCTGAGGGTCACCTGCACCGGGTACGGGCGGAACTTGCCGGCCGCGCAATAGGGTTGGCAGTCGTTGACCAGGTTGGTGCCGGTCGCCGTGGCGGTCCGCGTGCCCCAGCTCTTCCAGTCGAGGCCCACGAGGCGGCTGTTGCCGTCGCCGCAGGCGATGAGGTACTCGCCGGGCCGCACGTGCGCGCCACCGAAGCAGTCGACGACCACGACCACCGACGGGTCCCGCGCGGGGGCCGCCGAGGCCGGGACCGGCGCCGCGGCGAACGTCACCGCCAGGAAGACCAGGGCCGCGGCCCGCGCCCGGGCCACCAGGGCGCCGGTGGTGGTGGCGGTGGTGGCGTCGGCGCCGAGACGGCCTCTCGATGCTTCCACGGGCCCCTCCTTGTGCTCGCTTACCGCCGCTGCCGACGGGCGGGCTGCGGCTACCGACAGCTTCCCCTATCGGGGTCAGCCCCGCACCCGCAGGCCGCCGGGACCCCGGCATCGCACCGATCCGGCCAAGCTGAGTGTCCGTTGGGTGAACCGGAATCGGCGCGGAGCAGGTCAGCGGCCCCAACGCAGCACGTCGCGCTCGCCGTCACATGCTGTTCGCGCACGACCACGGGCTGCTCGCACCCGGCGTGACCTGCCCGAACACCTCATCGATCTCCGATATACGAACACTGTGTCCGTAAATCGGCCGTCGATATGCGACCGTCCTTCGCATCCGACAGAATCGGCAGCGCCAGATCGCGGTAATGCAAGTAAATTCCGCATTCAACCTTTGAATCGAAAGTTGGTTTTGTCGTGCGCCACCGCTTCGCTGCTGTCTCCGCCGCCGCTCTCCTCTGCCTCGCGGGCGCCACGGGGATGGCGGAGGCCAAGCCCGCCAGCCTGTACGCCCCGTCCGCCATGGTCTTCGCCGTGGCCAAGGGTGGCGACGCCGCCACGGCCACCGTGGTCCGGGCGTCCACCCTCAGCTGCATGCCGACCGCCCAGGGGACGCACCCCGACCCCAAGGCCGCCTGCGCCGCCCTGAATTCCACGGACGGCGCCTTCGACCGCCTGCTGGCCGCCCCGAGCCCGGACCGGGCCTGTCCGATGCACTACGACCCCGTCACCGTGACCGCGGACGGCATCTGGCAGGGCAGCCGCGTCTCCTGGAAGCACACCTTCGGCAACGCGTGCGCCATGAACGCCACTCTGAACGGCAACGCCGTCTTCGCGTTCTGATCCCTCCCCCTCCCTCCCCCCGGGGTCGCCGCCCTGCCGCGGCGGCCCGGCCGGCGGGCATGGCGACCGGGACGGTGCCAGGCTGGGAGGGGGCGGCGCGTACGGCCGGCGCTCCCGCCCTCTCCCCAACCGCCACCTCAGGGAGAACAGCCATGACCCAGGCAGGAAAGGGCGGCGGCGCGGCCCGTGGCCGGTGCCGCGGTCTCCTCGCAGCGGCCGCCTTGTTCGGCGCGCTCGCCACCGGCGCAGGGCCGACTGCCGCCACGGCCGCGGCCGCACCCGCGGGCAGCACGCCGGTGTCCGCCGCCGCACGTGCAGCCGCCCCCGTAGCCGCATGCCGCGGCACCCAGCTGGTGGCGAACAGTGCCGCCCGGCTCGGCTCGACCCAGCTGCGGATCACCGTCATCAACGAGGGCCCGAGGCCGTGCGTCCTCACCGGCCACCCGACCCTCGCCGTCGCCGGTCTGGGCGCGCCCGGCCGGAGCAAGGCCCTCACTGTCAACCGCCAGGGCACCGCACGGCCGGTCCAGTTGCGGGTCGGCGGCGCTGCCGAGACCCGCGTCTCCTTCATCCCGGTCCTCGGCGAGGCCGACGGGTACTGCGCCTCGGGCGCCCACCCGACCGTCGCGCCCTCGCTGGTCGTGGGCATCGCAGGCGGCCGGTTCCAGCTCGCCCCCGACGACGGCGGCGATTTCGCGCTCTGCGGGAACACCGTGCGCGCCACCGCCTTCAGCGCCTCCTCCTGACCGCCGGCCTCCCGGCGTCCCGGCCTCGCGGCGTCCCGGCCTCCCGGCCCCGCGGGCGTGAGCCGCGTCTCACCCGGCCGCCCGCCCTTGCCTATGCAACTCGTTGCATAGAAGGATCGGAGCATGGCGCTCGACCACGCGATCCTCGTCTCCCTGCTGGAGAAGCCGGGTTCCGGCTATGAGCTGGCCCGGCGTTTCGAGCGGTCCATCGGCTACTTCTGGACCGCCACGCACCAGCAGATCTACCGCGTGCTCAAGCGCATGGAGAACGAAGGCCTCCTCGCCGTGCGCGAGGTGCCACAGCAGGGCCGGCCGGACAAGAAGGAGTACTCCGTCGCCGACCCCGGGCGCGCCGTCCTCTCCCGGTGGCTGCACGAGCCGATCGAGCCCGAGAGCATGCGCCACGACCTCGCCGTGAAGATCCGCGGCGCGGCCTTCGACGACCCGGCCGCCCTGGTCCGCGAGGTGGAACGCCACCACCGGGTGCACAGCGACCGGCTGGCGCACTACCTCGCCGGCGAGCTGCGCGACTTCACCGGCCCCGACGCCCCGGCGCCGCTGGACGCGGGCCAAGAGCTCCAGCACGTGGTGCTGCGCGGCGGCATCGCGTACGAGCGGATGACGATCGCCTGGCTCGACGACGTCCTCGCCACCCTCCACCGGCTCGGCGGCGGCCGGGCGACACCGCCGTCCGCCTGAACGCCGCCGCACCGCCGAGCGCCGCCGCACCGCCGGAGCGCCGCCGCACCGCCGGAGCGCCCAGCGCACCGCACCCCCCGCTCCACCGCACCGCATCCGCTTCCGCACCCCTCAACTCCCGACCCCGGAAGGCGACCCTCGATGGCCGACGCCCTGCTGTTCAACCCGCACACCTACGACCCGGCGCACTTCGACCCCGAGACCCGCAGGCTGCTGCGCGCCACCGTCGACTGGTTCGAGGAGCGCGGCAAGCGCCGGCTGATCGAGGACTACCACTCCCGCGCCTGGCTGGCGGACTTCCTCGCCTTCGCCGCCAAGGAAGGGCTGTTCGCCACCTTCCTCACCCCGGCCTCCGCCGCCGGGCAGCCGGACCAGCGCTGGGACACCGCCCGCATCGCCGCGCTCAACGAGATCCTCGGGTTCTACGGCCTCGACTACTGGTACGCCTGGCAGGTGACCATCCTCGGCCTCGGCCCGGTCTGGCAGAGCGACAACGCCGCCGCCCGCGCCCGCGCCGCCGAACTCCTCACCCAGGGCGAGGTCATGGCGTTCGGGCTCTCCGAGAAGACGCACGGCGCCGACATCTACTCCACCGACATGCTGCTGGAGCCCGACGGCAACGGCGGCTTCCGCGCCACCGGCTCCAAGTACTACATCGGCAACGGCAATGCCGCCGGACTCGTCTCCGTCTTCGGCCGCCGCACCGACGTCGAGGGCCCGGACGGGTACGTCTTCTTCGCCGCCGACAGCCGCCACCCCGACTACCACCTGGTCAAGAACGTCGTCCCGTCCTCCAAGTTCGTCAGCGAGTTCCGCCTGGAGAACTACCCGGTCTCCGGGGAGGACGTCCTGCACACCGGCCGCGCCGCCTTCGACGCCGCCCTCAACACCGTCAACGTGGGCAAGTTCAACCTCTGCACGGCCTCGATCGGCATCTGCGAGCACGCGATGTACGAGGCCGTCACCCACGCCCGGGGCCGCGTCCTCTACGGCCGCCCCGTCACCGCCTTCCCGCACGTGCGCCGCGAGCTCGCCGACGCCTACGTCCGCCTCGTCGGCATGAAGCTGTTCAGCGACCGCGCCGTGGACTACTTCCGCTCGGCCGGCCCCGAGGACCGCCGCTACCTGCTCTTCAACCCGATGACGAAGATGAAGGTGACCACGGAGGGCGAGAAGGTCATCGACCTGATGTGGGACGTCATCGCAGCCAAGGGCTTCGAGAAGGACAACTACTTCGCCCAGGCCGCCGTCGAGATCCGGGGCCTGCCCAAGCTGGAGGGCACGGTCCACGTCAACCTCGCGCTGATCCTCAAGTTCATGCGCAACCACCTCCTGGAGCCGGTCGAGTACCCCGCCGTGCCGACCCGCCTCGACGCGGCGGACGACGACTTCCTCTTCCGGCAGGGACCGGCCCGCGGCCTGGGCTCCGTGCGCTTCCACGACTGGCGCCCCGCCTTCGACGCCTACGCCGAGATCCCGAACGTGGCCCGGTTCCGCGAGCAGGCCGACGCCCTCTGCGAGTTCGTCGCCACCATGGCCCCCGACGAGGAGCAGAGCCGCGACCTCGACTTCCTCCTCTCCGTCGGCCAGCTGTTCGCGCTGGTGGTGCACGGCCAGCTCATCCTGGAGCAGGCCCGCCTGACGGACCTGGACGCCTCCGTGCTCGACGAGCTCTTCTCCGTCCTCGTACGGGACTTCTCCGGCCACGCCGTCGAACTGCACGGCAAGGACTCCGCCACCGAGGAGCAGCAGCGCTGGGCCCTCGACGCGGTCCGCCGCCCCGTCGTCGACGAGGCGCGGTCGGCGCGCGTCTGGGAGCGGGTCGAGGCCCTGGCCGGGGCGTACGAGATGGCGCAGTAACCGCAGCCGCCGAGCGGCCCGCCCCCGTCGTGCGACCGGGGGCGGGCCGTGCGTGCCTTCCCGGCCGGCCGGGTCAGCCAGGGCCTGTCCGGCGGATCAGGGCCGGACAGGCCCTAAGCGCAGGCCCGGGCTGCCGGGCACGCGCCCGCCAGGGTGCGGGGAGCGATCCGCATCCGGTCCCCGGCGAACTCCACGGTCTCGCCCGGCAGGATCAGCAGCCCGGCCTCGCCGTCCGGCCCGGACCCGATCCGCCGGACCTGGACCGCCAGACCCAGCGCGCCGGCCATGAACACCGTCGGGTCGACCTCCCAGCCGTGGCCGGCCAGCCAGCGCTCCAGCGCCTCGCCGTCCGCCGCCTCCGCCCCGCGCGGCCATGCGTACGTACGCGTGCTCTCCATGCCTACCCCCTGTAGCTGATGGGACCACCGGCCCAGATGGTGCCACCCCCCTCCGACAACGGCCCCGCGTATTTCGGGCCCGGCAACTCCACGTGGAGCGCCCCGACTTGAGGGCGCAAGGCCGGTATCCCGTTTCGTCCTGGGGATCGAAGTGTCGCCCGGCCGTGGTGCCTTGGAAACAGCACATGGCGGATGTGGGCGACACCACTCGAAGGGAGGGGGCGCGCCACCGCCGGAACCCGCGGAGGGGACTGCTCCGCATGCCGGGGTTGCTCCTCCCGCAACGTGAGGTCTTAGCGTCCGGGGCATGAAGATCGTTGTTCATGACACGGCGTCCGCCATGCTCGACCTCCTCCAGCGCCCGATGGCGGAGCGGCCCGACGCCCTGCGCGAGATGCTCGCCCCTCTGCAGAACGTGATGTCCCCGGTTGCCGGCGTTGACGCCGTCCTGATGCACCGGATGGGCAGTGGCTTCCGGATCGACCAGGAGGACCCCCGCTATCGGGCGGCCCTGCGGCAGATGCAGGAGGCGCGGGTGTGGGACCGCATCGAGACCTGCCTCGCCGCGGCGGCGCAGCGGCTGCGCGAAGCGGCACCCGGCGTCGGGAGCGCCGAGACCGTGCACGTCGTCCTGGTCCTCGGCAACCCCGACGACGAGCTGCTGACGGTCCGCAACGCCGGCTACCTCGGCATGGGCGGCTTCCCGGGGGCGATCCAGCTGACGATGTGGCCCACCCCGACCAGCCTGGCGAAGATCGGCTACGCGGCCGCCCACGAGCTCCACCACAACGTCCGCTACGCCAACGTGGTCTGGGACCCGGCGGCCGTCACCGTCGGCGAGCAGGTCGTGGCCGAAGGGCTGGCCGAGGCGTTCGTCCGCGAGCTGGCCGGCGAGCAGGCGATCGGCCCCTGGGCGACCACGCTGACCGGCCCGGACGCGGACGCCGCCTACGAGAGGATCGTCGCCGCGATCGACGTGGCCGGGATGCAGAACCTGCCCGCGTACGTGTACGGAGACGCCACCGCGCAGCGCATGGGGCAGCAGCCCGTGGGACTGCCCGACTTCGCCGGATATGCGGCCGGGCTGCGGATCGCGGACGCGCACCTGGCGGCCTCCGGCCTGACCGCCGCCCAGAGCGTGGCGCTGCCCGCGCGCGAGGTCCTCGCCAACGCGGGCGTACCGACGACGGCGTGAGATGGAGCGGCGCGCGGATTCCCGCCAACTCGGCTATTCGCACAGCTTGGTTGAGCTGCACTGACCTATGTTCTAGGGGCCCGTGTCGGTTCACGGTCCATGGTTCGCCCCAGGAGGTCCGATTGCAGCCCAGAGGTATCCGCGCGCTTGCCCGAGCGTTACGCCGTTCGCATCTGCTCATCGCCTTCGCCCTCGGCTCGCTGCTCGTCGGGGTCACCCCCTGGCTCGGTGTGGCGAGCCCGGGGCCGGGCGGCCGCGGCCCGACTCCCCGGCCCGCCCCGGTGCCCTTCGACCAGCAGACGGCGAAGCAGTCGCCGCACCACGGCGTCGCCCCGGCGAACGCCATGGAGCCGTCGGCCCCCGTCCTCGACCGGACCGGATGGACCGCCACGGCGAGCGACGAGGAGACCACCGGTGAGAACGGCCGCGCGGCCAACGTCCTCGACGGCAACACGGCCACCATCTGGCACAGCAAGTGGACCGCCACGGCCGCCCCGCTGCCGCACAGCATCACCGTCGACATGCACCGCACGGCCGTGGTCTCCGCGCTCGTCTACCAGCCCCGCACCGACGGGCCGAACGGACGCGTCGGGGAGTACAGCATCAGCGTGAGCGCCGACGGCCAGAACTGGGGCAGTCCGGTCGCCACCGGCACCCTCGCGGACGACGCGAGCGCCAAGACGCTCGGATTCGCCCCGCAGGGCGCCCGGTTCGTCCGGCTCACCGCCCTCACCGAGGCCGGCAACCGCGGCCCGTGGACCTCCGCCGCGGAGCTCAACCTGCTCGGCGACCCCGGCACCCCGGCCGCCACCGTCGACCTGCCCCGGACCGGATGGACGGCCGCGGCGAGCGACGAGGAGACCACCGGGGAGAACGGCCGCGCCGCCAACGTCCTCGACGGCGACGCCGCCACCATCTGGCACAGCAGGTGGTCCGGGACCCCGGCCCCGCTGCCGCACAGCATCACCATCGACATGCACCGCACGGCGGCCGTCTCCGCCCTCGTCTACCAGCCCCGCAACGACGGCCCCAACGGGCGCGCAGGCGCGTACACCATCACCACCAGCACCGACGGCACCACCTTCGGCGCACCCGTGGCAGCGGGCACCTGGCGCGACGACGACACCGTCAAGACCGCCACCTTCACCCGCACCGAGAACGCCCGCTACGTACGCCTGACCGTGACCGGCGAGGCCGGCAACCGCGGGCCCTGGACCTCCGCCGCGGAGATACGCCTGAGCGGACCGGCCAACCCCGCCGCCCACGGCTCCTGGGACCGGATCACCGGCTTCCCGCTGGTTCCGGTGGCCACCGCCGTCCTGCCGGGCGACAAGCTGCTGGCCTGGTCGGCGTACGCGGTCGACCGCTTCGGCGGCAGCAACGGCTACACGCAGACCGCGATCCTCGACCTGAAGACCGGCAAGGTCACCCAGCGCCGCATCGACAACACCGGCCACGACATGTTCTGCCCGGGCATAGCGATGCTCGCCGACGGCCGCGTGCTCGTCACCGGCGGCAGCAACGCCGAGAAGGCGAGCATCTACGACCCGGCCGCCGACACCTGGTCCGCGACCGCCAGCATGAACATCGCCCGCGGTTACCAGGCGATGACCCTGCTCTCCACCGGCGAGGCCTTCGTCCTCGGCGGATCCTGGAGCGGGGCCACCGGCGACAAGGCCGGCGAGGTCTGGTCCCCGGACACCCGCACCTGGCGCAAGCTCCCCGGCGTCCCCGCCGCCCCGGCCCTGACGGCCGACCCGGCCGGCGCCTACCGCGCCGACAACCACATGTGGCTGCACGCGACCTCGGGCGGCAAGGTGCTCCAGCTCGGCCCGAGCAAGCAGATGAACTGGATCACGACCGGGGGGAACGGCAGCATCACCTCCGCCGGCACCCGGGCCGACAGCCAGGACGCCATGACCGGCAACGCCGTCGCCTACGACATCGGCAAGCTGCTCACCCTGGGCGGCGCGCCCGCGTACGAGAAGACGCCGGCCACCCGGCGCGCGTACACCGTGAACATCGACGGGAGCCAGGTCCAGGCCGCCCGCACGGGCGACATGGGCTACGCCCGCGCCTTCGGCAACAGCGTCGTCCTGCCCGACGGCAAGGTCGCCGTGTTCGGCGGGCAGGCCTACCCTGTGCCCTTCAGCGACGCCACGTCCGTGCTGACCCCCGAGCTCTGGGACCCGGCCACCGGCAGCTTCACCCCGCTCGCCACCATGGCCATCCCGCGCAACTACCACAGCGTGGCGAACCTGCTGCCCGACGGGCGGATCTTCTCCGGCGGCGGCGGGCTGTGCGGCGACTGCGCCACCAACCATGCCGACGGGGCCGTGTTCACGCCGCCGTACCTGCTGAACGCGGACGGCTCGCCCAAGGCCCGCCCGGTCATCACCGGCGGAGTACCGCCCCGGGCCGCCGCCGGTACGACGCTCACCGTCGCCACCGAGGGGCCGGTGGCCTCCTTCGTCCTGATGCGGGCCGCGGCCGCGACCCACTCCACCGACAACGACCAGCGGCGGGTCCCGCTGGTCTCCACGGCCACCGGGACCGGCACCTACACCGTGTCCCTCCCGGCCGACAAGGGCGTGGTCCTGCCGGGCACCTACATGCTCTTCGCCCTCGACGCCCAAGGGGTGCCGAGCACCGCCCGGTTCATCACCGTCTCCTGAACGCACGCCCTCGGCGTCCGTCCCCGACCGGCTCTTCCGCCGGGGGCGGACGCCGAGGCGTATCGCCCGCCCGGGCGCAGGTGCGCAGGGAGCGGGCCGCGTTGGCACCCCCGATCGCATCCAGGACGACGTCGACGTCGCGGACCGTCTCGGCGACGTCCTGGGTGCGGTAGTCGACGGGCTCGTCCGAGGCGGCCCGGCTCCCGGTGCGCGCCGTCCGGCCACAGGCCGTCAGGATCCGGCCAGCGCGGTGGGTGTGCAGCGGGCCGGTTCGTGCGCTAAGATCAATCTCGAGCTCGCGGCCGCGACAAGCGGTAGCCGGCCCGGCGTTGGTGGTCCAAGGAAAGGCACCCCACTTCCTGTGGGGGGATGCAGGTGCAAGGCCTGCCCAGCGCTCGATCAAGGCCCCGGCCTCCCTGTGGAGGCCGGGGCCTTCGCGTTGTTCGCGGGCCGGGCATCGGCCGGCCGGCCGATGCCCCGCGCCGGGCAGCGGCCGCGGCGTGTGACCATGGCCTCCTCGCACATCCGCACGTCATGGGGGGACCATGCGCACCCGTACCACCACCGTCTCCACCGGCCTCGCCGCCGCGCTCACGGCCCTGCTGCTCCTGACCGGCTGCACCGCCTCCGACAGCAGCCCGCGACCGGCCGCGGGCAGCACGGCCGCCGCCCCCGCCCCCGTACCGGCAGGCGGCTCCGCGTACGAGGGCCCCCGCCCGCAGGACCAGAACCTCCTGGCCTGGACCGGCGACCCCAACGACGCGGGCCACGTGACCGCCCAGTCCGCGGCCGGAGTCGGCGGCCGGGTCACCCTGGTGCGGATCGTGCTGCGCGAGCAGATCACCTGGTCCAACATCTGGCTCGGGCTCGCCGGCCTCGACCCCAACGCCCAGCTCTCCGACTGCTACCTCGGCGTGTACGACGCCGGCGGCACCCTGCGCGCGTCCACCGCGGACATCTCACCGCAGCTGATGACCGACGCCGTCGCCAAGCCGCTCCCGCTCGCCAAGCCGTTCACCGCCGCCCCCGGCACCTACTTCATCGCCCTCCTCCTCAACGGCAACTGGGCCACCAACGCCCTCACCCTCAAGGCCACCGGCGCCGGCATCTCGGTCAACGCCGGCCTGACCCCGCCGAACCTGCGCTACAGCACCGTCCTGACCGGCCAGACCTCCCTGCCGGCCACCGTGAACCTCGCCGAGCAGTCCACCGGCACCATCAACACCGGCTGGGCCAGCCAGTGGTACGGCATCTCCTGAGTCACCGCCCGGGACGTCCTGCGGCCCGGTGTCGGGTGCGCGCGGAATCCTGGTTGCCTGCGGTGGCGGCCGCATACGATCCTCCCCCTATGAGCCTTCCCCAGCAGGTCATAGACCTGGACGACCTGACGCTGCGCACCTTCGACGCCGAGGCGGACCTGCCGGAGTTCCTCCGCGTCGTCCAGGAGTCGCTGGAGCACCTGCGCCCCTGGATGCCCTGGGCCGTCGAGCACAGCCCGGCCAGGACCCGCGAGTTCCTGGCCGGCCGGCCCGAACGCTGGGCGAGCGGCGAGGAGTACAGCTACGCGATCGTGCTGGACGGGGCGATCGTCGGCTCCTGCGCGCTGGTCCGGCACGAGGACACGCCTGCGGACTGCATCGAGATCGGCTACTGGCTGCACCCCGCCGCCACGGGCCGCGGGGTGGTGACCCGGGCCGCCCGCGCCCTGGTCGACGAGGCCTTCCGCCTGCCCGGCGTCGACCACGTCGAGATCGTCCACGACCCGGCCAACCACGCCAGCGGCGCCGTCCCGGCCCGCCTCGGCTTCACCGAACAGCCGCGCCGTTCGGCCGATTCCGGCGAACTCCGCATCTGGCGGCTCGGCAGGGAGCAGCGGTAGCGGCTGCGGCTGCGGCCGCGACGACGGGGTGTACCTGGGTACACCCCGTCCGGCAGCTACGTGCAGGTGCAGCGCGGGCGCCGGGCGGCAGAGTCGGAGGTGCGGCGCGACGGACGCGCCGGGACCGATCGACGGGCAGGGGGCCGGGCGGAATGCCGGAGCCGATGGAGTTGAAGGAACGCGACGCGCGGGACGCGTGGGACGGGCAAGACGCACGGGACGGGCGGGGCGGGCCCAGGGCGGCGTCGAGGGCGTGGAAGGCGGAGGCGGGCGTGTTCCTGGCCGTCGCGTTCGTGGCGGCGGGGGCGTGCGGCGCCGTGCAGCCCGCGACCGGGATTCCGCCGGAGGTGGTGCAGTTGACCCAGTTCGGGCCCGCCGCGGCCGTCGCGGCGGTGGCCCTCCTGTGGCCCGGCCGGATCCGGCGCCGGCTCGCGGGAGCCCTGCCGGGTGCGGGCGCGGCTGCGGCGGGGGAGCGGGCCGACACCGGCCGGGGGCCGCTGCTGCTGCTCACCGCCGTACTGATCACCGCGATGGGCGCGGGCGCGTACGCGGTGGTGGCGGGCTCCGTCCCCGTCACCGATCCGCGGACCCTGCCGTACCCGTTCCTCCTGGTCGTCGTGGCACAACTCGTCGGCGCCTGCGGCGAGGAGATCGGCTGGCGTTGCCTGCTGCAGCCCCTGCTGCGCACCCGCTTCGGCCCGCTCACCGCGTCCGCGCTGGTGGGCGTGGTCTGGGGGGTGTGGCACGTGCAGGTCTTCGTCCGGGCCCCGGCGTACGCGGCCGCGTTCCTGACGGCCACGGTCGCCATGTCCGTCGTCCTCGGCCTCGCCCTGGAGCGCGTACGGACGAACCGGCTGCTGCTCGCGGGTGGCTTCCACACCCTGGTCAACCTCGGGATGCTGCTGTTCATGGACGAGGAGACCGGGGCCGTGCTGCCCATGGTGCTGTTCGCCGGTGCCTGCCTGGCCGTGTCGATCCCCTGGATCCGGGCCGCCGTTAGGATCACGTCGGTGGCGGCGCACGGGGCGCGCTGACGTGGCGGAACGACGGGTGGTCATGGCACGGCGGGGCGGGCGACCGGGCCTCAGGGGCAGGCTGCCGGGGATCGGGGGCTGGCTGCCGGGCATCAGGGCCGGGCTGCTCGGTCTCAGGCGAGCCCTGGCCGACGTCGGACGCTGCCAGGTGCTCTCGCTGACCGCCTTCGCGGTCTCCGCCGCCGGCGCGCTCGTCGTGGGCGTACTGCTCCTGCTGCCCGTCGGGGCGGGCTTCCCGCTGCTGCCGGCCGCCGCAACCGTCCTGCGCCGCCTGTCCGACCGCTACCGCACCTGGGCCGAGCACTGGACGGGCACCCACATCACCGCGCCCGACCCGCCCGACCCGCTCGCCCTCGACGCCACGGCAAACCGGCGCAGGCGCGCCACCGCCGTACTCGGCGACGAGGGCTTCTGGCGCGACCTGCGCTGGGCGTGGGCGGAGCCCTGGATCGGCGGCCTGCTGGTGGCGGTGCCGCTGGCCCTCGTCGAGTACGGGGTCTTCGGCGCGGCCGTGCAGCCGTTCATCTGGCGGCTCGTCGGCGACGGCAACTGGTACGCCTTCATTCCGGTCGACTCCCGCGCCCGCATGCTCGCCGCGCTCCTCCTCGGCCTCTGCTTCGTGGCGGCCGGACTGCGCCTCGCGCCCGTGGTGCTGCGGCTGCACGCCCGCTGGAGCCGGCGCCTCCTCGCGGAGCCGTACACGGTCGAACTCGTACGCCGCATCGAGCACTTGGCCGAGACCCGGGCCGACGCCCTCGACGTACAGGCCGCCGAACTGCGACGCATCGAGCGGGACCTGCACGACGGGGCGCAGGCGCGGCTGGTGGCCCTCGGCATGACCCTGGACGAGGCGACCCGCCTCCTCGACTCCGACCCGCGGGCGGCGCGGGCGCGGCTGGAGGAGGTGCGCGCCACCGCGCAGCGGGCCCTGCAGGACCTGCGCGACCTGGTGCACGGGGTCCTGCCGCCGATCCTGGCCGACCGCGGACTCGGCGACGCCGTACGGTCGTTGGCCCTGGACAGCCACCTCGACGTGCACGTCGAGGCCGAGCTGCCCCACCGCCTGCCCGCCCCCGTGGAGTCCGCGGGCTACTTCGCCGTCGCGGAACTGCTCGCCAACGCCGCCAAGCACTCCGGCGCCCGCGAGGTCCGCATCCGCCTGGCG